>DUTL01000306.1 GCA_012842105.1 Candidatus Fermentithermobacillaceae bacterium
CCATGAAATATGGTTTGCACATACCACCAAAGGGCCGTCAGACGGAATCTTGTCAAGGCCTTCTACGCTTGTATCAAATAGCAGTTTCATGGCTATGTATGCTATCCATCTACTTAGCTTGTAGAGCACGTTGGTTTCGCCTCACAAAGCCCGATTATAGCCCGGCAGACTTCGTCAACGTTCATCTGGCTGCTGTCAATCATGACCGCCCCGTCCACTTTGACCAGTTTTCCCCAGTCTCTTTCCAGATCCTTTGCATCCCGGGCTTCCATCTCTGATAATACTTCGTCAAAAGATATGGTAACTCCTTTTTTGCGTAGCTCATCCCACCGCCGCCTGGCCCTTTCAGCCACATCGGCAGTTAAGAATACCTTGACTTCTGCATCAGGCATAACAACGCTGGTAATGTCTCTGCCCTCCATGACCACCCCTCCCCGGTTGGCAATCTCCCGTTGAATATCCACAAGTATGCGCCGGACCGGCTGGGCCATGGATATGAGTTTCACCGCCCTATCGGTTTCCAAAGTTCTAAGCCTGTGGGTGACTTCTTGTCCATCTACCCAAACCCGGAAAAGGCCATTGTCTTCGCACATATCTATATGCACTGACGAGGCCATTTCTCCTAACGTTTGAGGATCATCAAGAGGCATATTGCGGTCCAAAGCCAGAACCGCCAGGGCACGGTACATGGCGCCTGTATCAAGGTAAGTGTATCCAAGAATGCCTGCCACTTTACGGGCCACCGTGCTTTTGCCTGCGCCGGCCGGGCCATCTATGGCAATCCTTAGTTTCTTTGCGCTTGCGGGTTTGCTCTTACATGGCTGAGAATGTTCCATTGACGATAACACCTTCCGGAACAGAATTATATCAGTGTTCTGTAAGTTTTACCCGCCCTAATAGCAAAACCCCTTCTCCTTTGACCCAGGTTCCAACATGAGGAGATGCAATATTGCTGCTCACAGCCGATACCACAACATTTGCCCGGCCCTTCTCTGCAACTATCTCGATCAAATCTCCATCCCGGCACATTACCACACCGTCTTCGGTAACAGCTCTCTTGGCTGCCTTTCCGTTAACCAATATCCAAACATTGTTGTTCGGCTCGCCGACAAACCTCAGGCAGATGATTCCAACCTCGCCTGCCTGCGCATCATGTGCCAGAGGCCATTCTATCCACGTAAAAAGAGGTTCTTCAAACCCGGTAAGCGCTCTGGCTAACGGTTGCCCTTCAAGCCAAACTGACTCGTTTAAGAGGGCGCGCATTGAATCGAAACGCAAGAGCCCCTGTATAACGGCAACCAGGCACAAAAAGGCAATTAGGAACTTGAAGTAGCCGGATTCAAATGACTTTGATCTTTCCTGTCTCAAACGTGCCTGCCTGCTACGTATCTGGCCCACCTCTATTCTGGTATTTGCTGCCTCCCTTTGCCTCAGCCACCTTGCTCCCCATCTGTATCCTAGAGCGTGGCCACGGCCTTCCGCCTCCATAGCCGGGGGCCCCCCGGCAAACTCCTGGCGTTGACTGCCTCCCGTAATTGAGATACTTCCCATAATGGAATTAGGCTATGACAGATTCTTGCAAAATGTTGCTGGGGAGATTGGAACTTCTAGCCCGGCTGAAGATCTACTGCGCTGGATTTTCACCGGCTTCCGGCTGCTTGCAGGGAGACTCAGGGCCTGGCAATGGAACGCGGCACAACGCAACGAATACTGCCGGCGGAATCCTCAAGTATGTAGGATTTAACTCCATATACGTCCTCGATTATTTGGGAGGACACCTGCTCGGGATGGATCGAATGTACCAGCCTGCCTTGTTTCATGAATAGTATCGTTGAAGCGTATCTCAGTGCAAGGTTTACGTCATGAAAGACAGCAAACACAGTCCGCCCTTCTTCAGCCAGTCTCTTCACCAACTCCATAATCTCCAATTCGAAGTTCATGTCAAGATGGGCTGTAGGCTCGTCCAGCAGGAATACAGCCGGATCCTGGCAAATGGCCCTGGCTATCTGCACCCTTTGCTGTTCACCTGATGAAAGAGACGTTACAGTTCGATTGCGTAAGTGAATTATCTTCGTTGCCAGCATGGCCTTTTCCGCAGCCTGCAGGTCGCCAGGAGGCTGAGACAGGATGGAACCGGAATGTGCAATCCTCCCCATCAGCACCGCTTCCTCTACGGTAAATTCAAAGGATGAACGCGAGTCAGGCGCCAGGTAAGTCACCAGGCGGCTTCTTTCTCTGTCTCCCAAGGAGTGAACAGCCCTGTTGCAAAGCAGAACCTCACCGTGTTGCGGCTTAAGATATCCTGAAATAGTCTTAAGAAGGGTGCTTTTCCCGGCGCCGTTTGGCCCTAGGAGCGCTGCAAAAGTTCCCCTAGGGATTCCGAGGGTTATGCCGTCAAGAATGTCATCCTTACCGTATGCAAAACCCACGTCATTCAGTTGTATGCCCAGGCCTGCTTCCATCTCACATCCCCCTCTTCCGGACCCTGGCGAGGAGATACAGGAAAAACGGAGCACCGATCAAAGACGTTATGACTCCCACCGGGATTTCAAGGGGAGGAACCACAGTGCGGGCCAGGAGATCTGCCAGTATAAGGGCATTTCCCCCGGCAAGCGCCGATACAGGCATGAGCCAGCGGTGATCAGGCCCCATCAAAATCCGTACCACGTGAGGGACTATAAGGCCGATAAACCCGATGGGCCCGGTAAAAGCAACGCAGCTGGCTGTTGTAAGTGAGCTTGCCCAGAGAATGCGACGCTTCACCTTTTCGATCGGTACGCCCATGTGAAATGCGGCTTCTTCGCCAAAGGAAAAGGCGTTGAGCGCCCTTGATTGAAACCACAGAACTCCCATACCGGCAACGGCGTACGGAATGGCAGAAGCCACTGCCCTCCAGGATGCCCTGGACAATCCCCCCATGGTCCAAAACACGATTTCTTCTACCCTCTGCCTGAACAAAACCATAAGGAAGGCAATTATCGATGAAATGAGGCTTGACACGGCAATTCCTGACAAGAGGAGGGTCCATGTATCAGTGCGCCCGTTCTTGGTAGACAAAATATACACGGCCCCGGTAGATACAAATGCCCCGGTAAATGCAAGCACCGGGAGGGCCCAAAGCCCAAGCGCCCTCCCGGCCCCGAAAACTATACCCAGTACAGCGCCTAAGGAGGCGCCTGACGAAACTCCAAGTACATATGGGTCTGCCATTGGGTTTCTGAACAACCCCTGCATAGCAGCACCTGCTACCCCGAGGGAGGCCCCTTCGACAAAAGCCAGGATTACCCTGGGAAACCTGAGGGTCCAAAGGATCTTATGGCCTGTACCGGCATCTTCTACAACGGGGCCTGCTGCCAGCGCATCAACGATGGCTTTGAGAGGAATGGATACACTGCCCAGGGATAAGCCCAAAAACACGCTGATGATAAGCAATGCCCCTGAACCCGTTACAAACAGCGGCCTGAGCTCCCCCCGGCCTTTCATCTGAGTATCTTGCACCTTTTGTGTACCCTCCCCTGCTTCTGTCCAGTGCCCTCCAAACGCCCTCTGCTTAACCTCTGCTTGCATTAATGCTCGTCCAATGACTTCTGAAATGATCGCCTAGTGGCTTTCGAAATGCTCACTCATTGGCTCCCTTAATAATCGCCAACAGCTTCCAAAATCATCACCCAATGACTTCCGGCGCTTTTGGCCAGCCTACTTTCCGCCTGCTGATTCCGGGTAAAGGCACCTGGCAATTTCCTTTACGCCGTCTACAATTGAAGGCCCGGGCCTGCTGGTCAGATCGCCGTCTACGAAGTAAACCCTGCCGTCTTTGACGGCTTCCAAATCTGACCATCCAGGGCGAGATATGAGCCCGGTGATCAGGTCTTCGGGGACAGTGATCAAAATTACATCAGGATCTTTGGCCAAAGCTTCCTCCATACTTACCTGGAGATAAGGCATCTCAACGTCTTTTATGATGTTGTCCCCGCCTGCCCGGCTTAGTACATCGTCCATAAATGAGCCTGGCCCCACGGTCCAGAGTTCCTGATCGAGGACTACCAGAACGGTTGGTTTCGAGGCTCCCTGGGTTTCAAGGCTATCTGAAAGGCTGCCTAGTTCCTGTTCCATCTTGGCGGCAAGATCCTTGCCCTTTTTCTCAACGCCGGTTACCGTGGCGACCCGCTCAATGTCTTCAAGTACTTCTGCAACACTGGCCGGATTGGATACATACACCGCGATTCCTAAGTCTTCAATTTCCTTTACTTGCTGTGAGTCTTCGGTTCCTGGAATAAACAATATGTCAGGTTTCAGGGCGACCAACTTCTCTTTGTTCAGGCTGAATGCGTCGCCTACCTTCTCTTTTTCGAGAACTTCTTCCGGCTTGTTGCACCAATTGCTTACACCAACCACTTTATCGCCCAAGCCCAGCGCAAAAAGAATCTCTGTATGAGCCGGCGAAAGGGATACTATTTTCTCAGGAGTTTGCTTGAGTTCGAAAGTCCTGCCAACACCGTCTGTGAAACTTGCCGGGCGTGAGGAACACCCGGTTAGTATCAGTCCGGAAGCGCCGGCAAACAGCACAAAAACTACTGCCAGAGCAATACTTTTGCTGATAGTGTTTGCCACCCTGCCCCTATTTGCCATCCTGGCCTTATATGTATCTTGTGATAACAAGTTATGTCTACCTCCTGTCTTAATCAAATCTGTCTTACCGAAGCCTGCATTAGCCAAGCCCCAAAACATAATGCATTTGGCCGGCAGGCCGGGCCGCCTATTGTTGGTGTAACCACCTTGGCGACGGCCTTAGAGTCTTTACACAGAAAACCCCGGCACAAGGCCGGGGAAGTTTTCCTGCATATAAAAACGCCCCCTCCTCTCGCTCGAAGTCAGGCAACGTGCACACTCAGGCAGGTCTCCTGGCTTCCGGCTCATTGCACCTGCACCTTCCCGAAAGTCGCATCTTTCAGTGGCTTCTTTGCAGGCTGCTCCCCGGTTACAGTGGCGGCACCGCGCCGGACTTGCGCTTTTTGCGCTTCACCGGACTTCCCTATTCTCCCGTGCCGGGCACCTGAATGTGGTTAGTCAACCAATCCTTATTAACTTGTGGGTAATTCGATTTGGTAATCCATTCCCTGTAATCTATTCCCTTTGGGATTCACGTCTATTGTAACCCAAAGCCACTGCGAATTGAAGGTGTGCCCTATGAAATGCATCTGAAACGCATCAAGTGGTACGTCTTGTGTACCAATGCCCCTCGTTCTCGCAGGTTTGCTGCCTTAAATGGTACACCCCGCACGCTAATGACCTTCGTTTTCGATTCTCTGTTATGCAGCGCATTGCCATGTCTCGTTCAGGTTACAGCCACTAAACTGCTCACTTGGCCTTGAATATGTTTCGTTTGTTGACCAGAGTCATGAACCCGAAATTGTTCAGGTTATGAATTAGGATTGCCGCCCAGATACTCTTTGTAAAGTAAACACTTGCAGCACATACCAGCCCCAATACAAATGAGCCTATCCAAACGAACCTGTTGTTCCACGACTTTACGTGAAGCCACAGGAAAATGGCCGATGTTAGCAGGATAGCTGCCAAAGGATGAACCAGCTTCAAAAGCGGTACGAAAATGGCTCCCCTGTATAAGAATTCTTCTGCCGGCAGTTCCAGAAGGTACATTAGCAAACTCGTGTAGATTAGCCCTTTGCTTACCTCGCCCTTTCTTAGTTTCGCCCCTTTGGCCATAAAAAGATGGATGCACATGAAACCGGTGCCTACGACCAGGCCATAGAGGGCCGGCCAAGAAGAAATATGCAAGTATGTTTTGTCCACGAGCCACAAGGCATATATTCCAGCCGTAATAAAACATATTCTCTTGAAGATGTTTTGCTTCAACGAGCTGATTTCCCAATAGATATCTATGAATGCTAAAATGAGGCCGCTTAACAGGCATAGAATAAGCATATATATCCCCATCCACTTGATTGCCAAAGCCCAGGTAAACCTGGCCATATTGCTCACGGTGCTGATATGCCCTAAGTACCTGCCCAACTGAACGCCATTTCAACTTCTACAGTATTATGCAAAACTACCTCCCTGGCTGAGCTGACTTAACTGACATCACGACGAGTACCATATTCTCTGCTATAGTTAAACTAGCGCCGGCCGAAAGGAGCACGCACAATGGCTGCATATGGTTTCACGAAGTTCAGCTGGCACATGGCCATTTGCCTGGCAGTTTGGATCATAATTGATCGCCTTTCGCCAGAAGGGCGGCTCTATGCCGGTTTCATGGCTGCCTTTCTGGGTTCCTGCTACTTGTTGGCCGGTTGGCTCTCATATCTCAAGAGCACCGGTACTGATGTAATCGCCCGCCTTAAGCGCAAAGCGCCGCCCCAAGTGCCCTATTTTCACCGCCGGGACAAGGCGCAAAAACCCCAGGTGTGGTTTTGGGGCAACAAGCACCCTTTCGACGATGACTTGGCAGAGACCGCCCAAGAGCATACAAGTAACATTCCGCCAACCACACGCCACAAACTCGATGCCATGGCTTTTGCCCTGGTGGGCCTGCTGCTCATGGCCCTTTCAATGCTCTAATCCGCCATAGCCGGCTTACGCCGCCTCCAGCCTCGAGAATCGCTAAGAATCACCAATGCTCATCCACTGCCTGGTTCCCAAAAACCTGATTGGAGTTCCTATGCAATTCCCGTGAGTTCCATGAGTTTGCATGCAATCACAGTACTGGAGCAAACACAAGCTATAGCTGAAACTATAGTTGAATCTCTCGTGTCCTAACTGCCAACTCTACATCTGCAAAAGACGTGTGCGCACTCCTGTAACCCCTTGTCTTATCACCACGGAAGTACTTAAGCACTACTGCATAGGTTTTTTCGTGGGCTTCGTAGGCCACAATGCCTTTGGCGTAGCGCATGTTCCTCTTCTCGCAGAAGTACATACAGTCGTCCCTTGCCTGAAGCAGATTAATGTCTATGAAACTATCAAAAGCCGGGCTGTCGATAATCCCGCCGCTGACATAGTCACAAGATACATACCTGGGCTTTCCGCCCCTGCAGTCGCCGGCAAGCAGGATTTCGCCCGTCTTCTCATCTAGACTGTCACCCTTGTGGATTGCATGGAGCACCACGCCGTCATAACAGCCGTTTCCGGTCTTAACTGCATTACGGCAATCGATAATGTAGACACCGGCGCTGCCCAACACGCTTATGTGGCCGTTATTGTAGACCAGCGCTGTGTCTTCGGAAACTGCAAAACCCACACGGATGCCTTCCCGGTTGGCCAGGCAAGCCTCTATGGAACGAAGCAAGCGTGGACGCTTGTTAAAATGCTGGTCCACCACACCCTGAGGGAAAAACCCCAGGCCGCGCGCTAGAATCAGAGGCGCCGCGGGATCGTCTTTCTCATCGATCTCTTCATAAGTGTCATAGCCAAATACGGTGTCATGATACAGGGTGCCGCGGTTATTGCCACCACCGATCATCACGTGGCTCATAATGGCAGCTCCCGCACTTGAACCGCCGATGGCTCCGCCCTTTTGATATATCTCGTGCAGAATCTCCAAAGCCCGGGTATAAGTTCCGTCCGGCCTTAGAAAACATTGTGCGGTGTGATATTGATCGCCGCCTGAAAACCATACCCCGGTAACGCCTTCTAACAGCGCAGGAAGGCTTTCCTCGTCGCCGTTATAAGCGTTGAATCCACGCTCGTCTTTGACATGCATGGCATATAGAGGAATCAGCACACAATTCTGCCTTTCAACGCCCAGCCGGGCAAAATCGTCTACATAGGATCGAAAAGTGCCGTCTGGATCATCGCCGGAAGCAGAGACAACAAAAGCAAATTTCGCCGCCGGGCCGCCGGCAGACGCGATAAAGGCAGACACTATCTCCTCTTCGCCCCTATTCATACCCCCGCCTACGATATATAAAGTACCAGCCATTGAAAACCGCTCCTAACTTCGTTATCTATTACATCCATTTCAGGTTCCTATTTCAGCTTCGCCAACCGCTCTTCATACATCGCCATTTCATGGCTGTTTGCCCATACAAAATGGCCAGGCGCAACCTCTGCCCAGAAAGGTTTGTCGGTAACGTAATCGTGGACCGAAGGGTCATAAGCTATAACCCGCTTCTCCCGTTCTATGTCCGGGTCTGGGATTGGCGCCGCCTGGAGTAATGCAATAGTATAAGGATGAAGCGGATGGGCAAAAAGTTCTTCACTCCCAGCCAGTTCCACAATGCGTCCTTTGTACATAACAGCAATCCGATCTGAAATAAAGCGCACAACGCTCAGATCGTGGGCGATAAAGAGGTAGGTGAGCCCCTTGTCCTTCTTGAGCTGATTGAGCAGGTTAATAACCTGTGCCCGGATTGATACGTCCAGCGCGGAAACCGGCTCGTCGGCGATAATGAACTCAGGCTCCACAACCACGCTCCGGGCAATACCTATACGCTGGCGCTGCCCGCCGGAGAACTCGTGAGGGAACCTCGTGGCATGTTCATTGGATAGGCCAACAGAGCGCATTGCCTCGGCAACTTTCCTTTTGCGCTCTTGTTCATCTGTGAACAGTCTAAAGTTGTAGAGGCCTTCAGATATGATATAGTCCACTTTTGCCCGCTCGTTCAATGACGCCATTGGATCTTGGAAGATCATCTGAACCTGCCGGCGAAACCTTGTCAGTTCTGCTCCGCTTAAC
Organism: Candidatus Fermentithermobacillaceae bacterium; assembly: GCA_012842105.1. Lineage (GTDB taxonomy): Bacteria > Bacillota > Sulfobacillia > Fermentithermobacillales > Fermentithermobacillaceae > DTU015. The sequence goes on from DUTL01000306.1 coordinate 8,693, forward strand.
TTCTTGTTGATATTCTTCCCCTTATAGAAAATATCGCCGCCACTGGTGTGGCAAATCTTCATTATCGCCTTACCGATAGTGGTCTTGCCCGACCCGCTCTCGCCCACCAGCGAGAAAGTCTCACCGCGATAGATGTCGAAGGTCACATCCTTAACCGCGCTGAACTTCTTCCTGCCGAGTTTGAAGTCGACTGTCACGTTCCTAAGTGACACCAATACTCCCTTCTCAGAAGAACCACTATCCACCTCTGGTGTGGCTTTCACTCGTTCTTCTTGTTTTTTCGACAATTCTTTGACGTAACCCCTCGCTTGCTCATGGAGAAGCCACGTTTTGGCATAATGGGTATCTGTAACCTTAAAGAACGGAGGTTCAATCTCATAGTCGATCTTCATTGCGTCAGGATTACGGGGAGCAAATGCGTCGCCCTTGATCTCCTTGTACAAATTGGGGGGCGAGCCCTTGATAGACTGCAGATCACTGCCCTTAACAGCCAATTGAGGTAGGGACAGCAGCAATGCCTCGGTATAAGGATGCCTGGCATCTTTGAAAATTTCATTTACTAGGCCGTATTCCACAATCTGTCCAGCATACATTACAGCTACCCGATCAGCCACACTGGCTACAACACCTAGATCATGGGTGATATAAATGACAGACATGTTCAGGTCTTGCTGTAGTTTCTTTATCAACTGCAGGATCTGTGCCTGCACAGTTACATCCAAGGCGGTGGTGGGCTCGTCGCATATGAGGATCTTGGGCCTACAAGCGATGGCTGTGGCGATAACCACGCGCTGTCGCATACCGCCTGAAAACTCATGGGGGTACTGCTTGTACCTGGCCTCTGCATTGTCAATGCCTACCTGGTATAGCAGCTCAATTGCCTGTTGCTTGGAAGCCTCTTTGTCAGTACCGAAATGCCACGCAATCACCTCTCGGATCTGCTCCCCTATGGTTTTTACAGGGTTTAGGGATGTCATAGGGTCCTGGAACACCATCGCAATCTTCTTGCCACGGATTTTGAGCCACTCTTTCTCCGTTTTGTACTGGGCAATGTCAACACCGTCCAGCAACATATGCCCTCCGGAGACCCAGCCGTTCTTGTCTAATACTCCCAAGAATGACTTGGCAAACACGCTTTTTCCGCATCCGGATTCACCCACGATCGCAAGGGTTTCGCCTTGATACAAATCTATGGAGGCACCACGAACAGCTGTAAGGGTCTTGCCGCGGAGATTGAACTTAATTTCTACATTTTGGGCTTCAAAGACCTTCTCACGCTTCATTTATTCATCTCCCTATACGTGGTTCCGCGGATCCGATGCATCTGCGAATTTATTTCCGATAATATAAAACGATACGGTAATTACACAAAGAATTGCCGTAGGAAATAGCATCTGGTAAGGATAAACCAAGAACGCGCTTCGCCCTTGGTTAACAAGATTGCCAAGGGTAACCATCTCTGCGGGAATACCCAGCCCTATGTAGCTAAGGAAAACCTCAGAACCGATGGAGGCAGGGATAGTCAAAGCAGCATCCATGATGATCAGGCTCATAATATGAGGCACAATGTTGCGGCTGACAATGCGGGTCACCGGCGTTTTCAAACAAGTAGATGCCACGTTATAGTCAGCCTCACGCAGGGCCAATATCCGATTGCGGAACCAGCGGGCCTCTCTAATCCAACCGCTGGATACCAGCGCAATTATGATCGTCAGTATACTAGGCTTCATTACGTAAGCAATGAGTACCAGGTATATGGTTGATGGGATATTGGTTATTGTATTGTAGATGCCAAACATCAAGGTGTCCAACTGCTTATAGTAACCCCAGATCGCACCTACGATAACGCCAATGCCCACCTCGAGTACCGCCACAATGCCGGCAAGCACCAAGGAGGTTCGGGTGCCATACCAAACCCGGGCCCAAATATCGCGTCCCACCCCGTCGGTGCCAAATGGGTGCTCCTCGCTGGGAGGCTGGTTCCAATCTTTTACTGATAGCGACACCTTATATGGATCTGCATCAGAGATGTAGGGAAAGATGATGGTAAAGGTTACCAGCGCCAATACCGCCACCACTGTCACCTTGACGAAGGGGCTCTTGAAAAACGTACGGATTGTGCTACCCCAATAGGAATAGTCAGAGAACCCGGTCTCTTCCACCAGGTCCTCGCGAAAATCAGCCCGCGTAAACAGATCGTCGGGCAAACAGTGAAAGTCTGTTACTTGCCTTGCTTCCATAACGCTAGCTCCTTTTACTCCGGGCTATCAGTCAACTTAATACGTGGATCAACGAAGGATACAAAGATATCCCCTAAGAAAACGCCAAACACTGACAACGTGGAGAACATCAACACCAAGATCTGCACCAGGTTGTTGTCCAAGGCCTGAATTGACTTGATCAACAGCCCGCCCATTCCGGGTATGGAATACAGGCCTTCAATAATCAGTGAGCCTGAAATCAGCAGCAAGAAATCAGACGGGAAGTTGATGGCAATGGGTACGATAGCATTGCGAAACACATGCCTCACCATTATGTAATTCTGAGAAAGGCCTTTGACCCTTGCAAATTTGATGTAATCCTTATTCTCCTCATCCACAATGTACCGGCGAAGCCAGATTGCATAACCGGCTATGCTGCCCAGCGAAAGAGAGATTGTAGGCAGAATCCATGACCTGGGATTATCGATATAAAATAACATGGGCAGGTTGAATAACCTGGAAACATAGACCTGTACAAAGAAATGAATGATGATGGAAGGAATAGAGCGCACAGCTACCACGTAGGCTGTGCCGGCGCTGTCTATGGGCCCTCCCTTGTTCTTGGCCATGGCAATGCCCAGAGGCATGCCGATGAACGCTGAAACGATCCAGCTAAAGGCGTTGAACATCACCGAATACTTAATCTTATCACTCAAGATATCTTTGATTTGAGACTTGGGGTACAGCGTCATGCTGCGCCCCAAGTCTCCGTGAGAAAGTTTGACCAAGAAATTCTTCAGCTGAACAAGGGTAGGATCCAAGACACCAATACTACGCAAATAGGCGTTCTTGGCAACATCATCCATTTCCCGGAATTCTTCTTTTGTGAAGTAGCCTGTAGTCGGCATGAATCGCAACAACGTAAAGACTACCAGCACAACCAATGCGATTGTAACTAAAGCTTGTCCCAGTTTGGACAGGTAATAGCGTCTCATGATGAGAAACCGCCGCCTTTATGTATTATTTCCCTGCCAGTTCTGCCAGTGCTTCTTCGTATTCCTTCCTAAGCTGGGCATGTTGTGCCTTAGTAACAGGCGTATCCTGAATAACCGCGCCCTTGAACTTATAACTAACCATGCCAAAGTATCCCTCCGGCGTTGTATACGGTACCACACGAGTCATTCGATAGGAACCGCCGCCGGTCATATAGGGCTTGATCATGGCGTTGTCCAACATCCACAACTCAGCCTCTGCAAATGCAGCATAACGCTCGTTGATGGTGTAGATCTCATTGGCTTTCTCCACTAATGCGTCAAACTCAGGTACCTCGTACTCACTATCGTTAAGAGTGCCGTCAGTGGTGATTCGATTCAGATTGGCCGAGGGGTCACCATAACGGAAGCCATAGGAATCATGCACAAGGTCCCAGTTATCCAGAGCCCAAACTTCGTCGCTAAAGCTGATATTGGAAAAACCGAGAATTACATTAACGTTTTCGCTGCCAAGGTTGTTTGTCAGCATTTCCTTAACAAGCAGTGCATGCTTCATTTCGGTTTCGCTACTGCCACAGGTATAAAGAATATCGATTGGCAGTTTGCCGTCTGACGTGAACTCGGCAATGGGCAGCATATCCACTTTTGTACCCGGTGTCACGCCAATGATGTTTCCATCAGCATCGCACAACTCTTCAATTGCTTTGTCCATGTATTCCCGTGCTAATTCCGCATCATAAGGTGGGTTATTCTTGTAATCAACAAGGCCTGGATAATCAGTATAATCCATGCCATTTTCATCAAACATGCAGCCTTCCGGCAACAAGGTATAGCGGCAGAAGAACTCAGGATCCTCCGGCTCCCAGATAGCTGACAGAGTAACAGCGTCAATGCCTGTATATAACGCCTTCCTAAAGTTAAGGTTCTGTATGGCAGCCTGGAATTCCGGATTCCTGGATTCGAAGTTGTAAATGAACCAATAAGTAGTCAACGTTTTGTCAGCGAGATAAACATAGTCCTCCCACTCGGTGGACTTGATAGTGCTTAATTCTTCCGAAGTTAGCCTTGTGGTAGCAACCTGGCCACGCTGGAACAGCTCCACCCCTGAAACACCATCGGCCACTGCCTCGAAATTCAGCGACTTAAGCGTGATATGGTCTTTGTCCCAGTAATGTTCGTTCTTGGCCATGACAACCAGTTTGTCGCGGTCCCACTCAGAAATGTAATAGCCGCCGCAATACAGCAGGTTCTCCTTGCTTGTACCGAAGTCCTCACCAACTTGATCAATGAACTCCTGTTCAATGGGAAGGAACAGTTCCAAGCAGACGTAAGATAGGAGATAAGGCGTTGGGCCCGTTAAGGTATACTCCAAAGTATAACGGTCCAGTGCCTTAACACCAACAGTCTCGCCAAAGGAAGCAACCACTTCATCCCGGGTCTTGCCGATATCCTTACCGTCGTCTATGTCAGCAAGGTCATAGTAGTAATCGGCCAAACCCTTAACAACATTCCTGATGGTTCCGAAATTCTTCGCACCATGAGCAGGATCGGCCACGAATTTCAGCGAGTCAACAAAGTTCTATGCAGTAACTTCCCACTCGGTTTTCTCGCCGTTGTGATCGACCCAGTACTCACCTTCACGCAGGTGAAAAGTCCAAACAGACGTGTCCTCATTGGTATCCCAACTCTCCGCCAACGCCGGAACAAAGCGGCCGTAGATATCTGTTTCTACAAGGCCCTCAATGATGTTGGCGATGTAGGTGTATTGAGATGTCCCACTGAGTGTAAAGGGGTTCAAAGTCGTGAGGCCGCCGGAGAATGTGGATTTGTACACATCCCAATAGCTTACCTCAGGTTCTTTCTCAGTGGTGCACCCTGTGAATACCGTTGAGAGGAACATTAGGATCGCAAGCAGCAACACGGGGAGTTTTCTCATTTTTAGCGCTCCTTTGCTATATTAGGGGAAAGAAACTTTGATGTATAAATAGTTTATTTTACAACAAATTTTGCGTCAATATACATCAAAGTTTCTTTCCCCTAATATAGCAAAGGAGCGCTAAAAATGAGAAAACTCCCCGTGTTGCTGCTTGCGATCCTAATGTTCCTCTC
>DUTL01000307.1 GCA_012842105.1 Candidatus Fermentithermobacillaceae bacterium
AAGAAATTCAAAACACTTAATCGCGCGCTGTCACTGCTACTTGCGGTAATTATGGTCATTGGCATAGTGCCTGTTACCGCTCTGGCGAACAGCGGCGCAATACCAACCGGTGATCCGGCACCGGTGGTGCAAACAGACACAACATCCGGAGATACGAAAGATGCCCAGGAAGATGAGCCTACTCCTGCGGCAAGTACAGAAACTGAATACGAGCCTGCAGGTTCAGAAGGGTCACTCCGAGAAGATGAAATCACACCCGGCCCAGATACAGAAGATGTGACTGAGCCTCCAGTAACAGAAGATGCATCCCAGGAGCAAGAACCCGCGGAAAGCACAACCCTTGACGCCATAACAAAAGACCCTGGTGCAGAAGTGCTCAAGGCTGAGCAAACCAGCACAGTCCCCAGCCTTCTTAGTTCGCTTACGATTCATACAGGATATAGCCTTTCTGAAGACACAGCATTACTTCAAACCGGTAACACCTATCAAGGTGTAGCCACTTTCGATCCCGATACCTACTCTTATACCCTGCCTAACCACACAGATGCGCTCACCCAGCTCCGTTTCCGGCCTGTTGTAGCCCAAGAAGGCGCAACGGTAACCATTTACTACTACAACGGTTCAAAAGATGACATGCAGGTGGTAGACAGCGATTCTCGATCAACATGGGCGAACTGCATAACAGTTGGCAAAAACACCTTTACGCTTGTTGTCAAACCGCCTGAGGGCTCTACAAGCACGGAGACAACCTACACCTTTACTATGGAATGCTATCCTACACTTACCAATCTTGCTTTGGCAACAGATGGCTCTCCCCTGTATCTTGACCCAGACTTCAAACCGGAAACGACATCTTACGAAACGACAGTGCTAGAAACAGTATATGCAATAAGCGTAGCAGCCACACCAAAAGATGAAGCGTATACCGTCACCTTCAATTGTGCAACAGGAACTGAAGTTGTCATCGAGGATAAGACATCCATCGCCATTGATGTTACAGCGGGCGAAAGCGAAAAGGCCCTTACCTTAACGTACACTGTAGCACTCAACAAAGTTAAGGAAGCTACAGTAATCTTTGAGTTATACCCACAAGATGCAATTGTCTCACTGTATGATTCAAAGGGTGCTACCGTATACCCTGGTGAATCAGGGTCATACAGTTTGATGGCAGGTGCTGAATATACCTATGTTGTTACGAAGTACGGTTACGTAAGTCAAACAAAAACCTTTGAACCTTCTGAAGATACCACCGAAACCATAACGCTTGTGAGTGCACCGGAAAATGCTCTCAAACAAGTTGACGCCGAATGGTACAACTTCCGTAACAGTGACAATAATATGGCTATCACGCCGCACAAAACACCGGTTGCGCCAGAAGCCGAGCTTAGATGGGCCCGAAAACTGGGAAGCGGCTGGGCGACTGCACCCAGTGTACAGATACTGGTAGACAACTCGTTAGTAGTTATGAGCTCCACAAAGATCTACAAGCTCAATAAGAACACAGGAGAAACCATTGCCGAAGCAGATATGGTTGCTCCACCAAATTGGGGCTATATACCGCCAACTTATGCAGAAGGCATGGTCTTCGCACCTCTTGCAGGCGGAAAAATCCAGGCCTTTAACGCCGAGACCCTCGAATCTTTATGGGTGAGTGAACCTATGGGGGGCCAATCGCTTTCCCCTATCACATACTCTGATGGGTACATCTATACTGGGTTCTGGTCCTCCGAAACAGAGGAAAACTCATATGTTTGTATCTCAGTAACCGATGAAGACCCAACAAAAACAGATGAAACCAAGTATGTGAGCTGGAAACATACTGTTCCCGGAGGCTTTTACTGGGCGGGCAGCCTGGTAAAAGGTGATTATGTCATATTTGGTTCAGATGACGGAACAAAGGGATGCGACGGCCTATCAAAAGTATACTCACTCAATAAATTAACCGGTGGGGTAGTAGATGCATTGGATATCGTGGGCGATCAACGTTCTTCCATTGCTTACGATGAAACAACCGATCGAATATATTTCACCACAAAAACCGGTTATCTTTACTCTGTTAAGGTTAAAGAAGATGGAACTTTTGACAAAACCACCCTCAAGTCGAAGCATTATGAGGGTTGGCAGAGCACCAGCACTCCGCTGGTATACAAAGGCAGGGCTTATATTGGTTTGGGCCAGGGCTTTGGCAAAGGCAAGATAGTGGTTGCAGACTCCAACACTCTGGAACCTTTCTATGAAGCTGACTTAAAAGGATATCCCCAGTGTTCGATGCTTCTTTCAACCGCATACGAAGATACCGAGGGCAGAGTCTATTTATATTCCACTTATAACTATCTGCCTGGTGGCATTACCATGCTCGAAGACGCTCCAGGCCAGATTGAGCCCAAGGTCACTGAGCTTTACGATGCAGAGGGTTACTCACAATACTGCATTGCAAGCATTATCTGCGACAGGCATGGCACCATTTTCTATAAGAATGACTCGGCAAACGTCCTTGCAGTCGAAAGGAATGAGGCTTACCTTACAAACCTTACCATTACCGGTGGAAACCCGGCGTTTGATCGAGAGTTTAGCGCCAATGCAAAAGCATACGAAGTTGTCGTCGACATTGGTACAAGCAGTATAGTACTTCATACAGAAGGTTCAGGTGAAATAGCTGTCAACGCCAACGGTGAAATCGTCGAGTCTGTTGAAGGCTCAAGAAACATCCCCCTGGTTAATGGAAGAGCAGACATCACAATCACCGTAGCCAAGCATTTTGAAGGCGGTACAAACCATACCCGGACCTATTCGGTATTGGTGAGGGAAAAATCAGCCGATGCCACCTTGTCAGGCCTTGTTATAAACACCGCAAACAACATTACTTGGGACCAGGTCGAATTTTCGCCCGAATTCTCCCCTGAACACACCGGTTACATTTCATCTGAAATGGACAAGAGCAAAAGCTGGTTTAACATCTGGCCTAAACTGGGCAGTGAAGGCTCTTCTTACGAGGCAAAAGCAATCTATGGAATAGATAAAATGGTAGATGATGGCAGAGGCTATCAAAAGGTATACTTTGAAACTGGTTCGGGCGCAGCAACTGTGGAAATAACCGTTACCGCTGAAGATGGTGTAACTCAGAAAAAATACTACGTAATGGGCAGACGGGCCGGGTTCGATACAAAATACAGCGTAACCTTTGCCCTAACACCTGAAACTGCTGAAGTCACCGTCAAAGATAGCGAAGGCACTGTAGTTGTTCCTGATCAAAGCGGCACCTACAATCTCCCTGAAGGATCTTACACATACACTGTAACTGCCAATGGGTACGTCAGCGAAACCGGTAGTTTTGAAGTACCAAAAGACTCTATCACCGGGGTTATCCCAGTGGTACTATTGCGCGCCTCAGATCCAGGTACCCCTGGAGATAACAAGCAAGTGACTGTCAACTTGCGCATTGAAGGTTACAACAGAACCATTGTGCCCAAGACCTCAGTCACCACTGATATTTTTGACCTCAATCCATACGTTAACCGGGAAAACATCGGAGGTTCGGCAGAACCAAGCCAAGGATGGAATGTCGACAAGTTCTCTGACCCAACAGTCATGCATGCAACTGTCAAGGCCTTGCGCGACAGGGGGTTTTCAGCCAATGACACCATCTCGGGAAACCATTCCAGTACAAGAACATATGACATTCAAGATTATGGCTGGTCACTATACATCGCCATGATTGGCGGTGATCGTGAATTGGACGATGGCGGCATGTCGGGCTGGGTATACCGAGTGAACAAAAATTTGCCAAATGTAGGCGCTCAGGAGTATATACCCGAGAACGGAGATGAAATAGTCTGGGCGTATGCTATAGAAGGATTCGATACCTGGTACACAGAATGGGAAGATGAGTACATTTCCACCCAGACCGGTAAAGAAACTACCCTTACACTGATAGGATATATAACAGACCTGTCAGGAGAATCAGGCATAGGCCCCAGCACCAGCCAGCCAATAGAAGGTGCAGCCGTTTATGTAGACGGAAAAGCTCTCTTGGACGCCGGCGGAAATTCGGTAACAACCGGCTCAAGCGGACAGGTGAAATTGACTTTTAACACCCCGGGCACTTACACAATTGGCGCAGAGGATAAAGCGAGCATCATACGTCCGCATCCAGCATCAATTAGAGTAACCGGAGAAGCTATGGGCACAGGCGGTATTTCCACAGAAGCGCCTGAATCGGCCGTTACGGCACAAGCAGAAATAATCGCTGATCTCGATAAGGCCACCGGTATTGCATCGGCTGTTCTTTTCGGTAACGTTCTAGACGGGTTCAACAAGGAAATTGCAGCCGCTCAGGATAAGGACAATGCAGAAGCCATAATCTGTGTCGATGTACCTGCTGCTTCTGCCGGCATTCAAGTGACAATTCCGGTTTCCACCGTAGAGGCTCTCGAAAAATGCAAGGATATTTCACTGGCCATCAATACCGGTATAGGGGCCGTTAAACTGGATCACACTTCATTGCGCCATGTAGCCAGTGAGGCAAAATCCGGCAACATAGTAATCTCCATTAGAAAAGCAAGTACAGAAGGCCTCTCTGAAAGTGCGAAAACTCTGATAGGAAACTATCCGGCCTTCAGGCTGTCAATCGTGGCAGGCAACACGCCTGTTACGAGGTTCGGAAACGAATCGTCAGGCGGCCGGGCTGCAGTTTCTTTGCCTTATACACCGAAAGACAACGAAGACACCGATTGTCTTTCGGTGTACTATGTTGGAAATGACGGTACTCTTGAGAAAATGGACGATGCCAGATATGACGCCGAAACCAAGTCGGTTCGCTTTACTACCGATCACTTCTCGCTGTTTGCCATTGTGTCAGAAAGAGTAGAGTTCACCGACGTAGGCGAGACCCATTGGGCCAAGGAGTTCATCTACTATCTGGCAAACCGCGGCATTGTAAGCGGTGTCGGCGGTGGCAGATTCGAACCTAACAGGAGCATCACCCGTGCCGAGTTTGTCAAAATTCTGACAACCGCAGCAAAAGCCGATATCAGTAAGGCCGAGAGCAGCGGCTTCAGCGATGTTGCTGCAACTGCATGGTATGCACCTTATATAGCATGGGCCGCAGAGGCAGGCATAGTCAAGGGCTACGACGGAAAATTCCGTCCGAACGACAATATCACTCGCCAGGATATTGCTGTGATGATAGCTCGTTATGCGGAATATGCGCAATACACCATGCCCAAGACTACTCAAAAGTCAGCGTTTGCAGATGACGCCGAAATATCTGCAAACGCTAAAGATTCAGTATCTTCTATGCAGCAAGCAGGCATTATAATCGGTAAGGGTGAAAATAGGTTTGCGCCCACAGACAATGCCACCCGGGCCGAGGCCTGCAAGATGATTGCCATGCTTATGCAGAGCAGGGAGAAATGAGGGCTGGGGCTGTGTACTGCTTATCCAGGACTTCAGGTTCTGATGATCTGATAAGTGTTTGACGACGCTTCAAGATTCGGGAAGTTTCTTTTCTGCAGAAGCCAGGGACTTCTGATTTGAAGTCCCTGGTTTTAGAACTAACCATACCGAATTGCCTACTAATGCTTAAACGACGCCTTTTCCTCAATCCAGCAGAATAAGGCAATCTAGTTTGCCGATCTTGAATATACCTTGCGGAGAGAGCCGTAAGACCGAATCATAACATATGCATAGGAGCTAGATCCCAATGAATCGGGTTGGATGTGTTGCCGGACAATGGTATTGTCATCCTGTAAGCGGACTGGGAAAATGTCATAGTATGAAGCTCCTGCACAGAAGAGGGGTATGCCGGTGAATAGGATTAGAGAGTACGAATCAAGGGATAGGCGAAAAGTGTTGGAACTCGTAATCCAGTTTTTCAACCATCATGCCGATTGTGTTTCAATTAGAAGATGGGTCAGTCTAGAGCAGGCAGAGATTATTTTGGATGAGTGGTTGGAAAACCGGCTTGTGTTTGTTTGCGAGTCTGGATTGCCAGCTGAGCCTTCCCGGCTTTGTGAGCCTGCAGATCCTTTTGAATGTGGTTTAGTTTCAACAGAGGTATCAAGTTCCACTGTGCCTCATACTGAGGGCATGATACTGGGACTTGTCAGGTTACGGGAAGACCATGGCACGTATTGGATTGAAGACATTATTGTGGATGAGAACTGCAGGGGCCAGGGAATAGGTTCGGAGATTCTCAAATGGGCTGAGGATTGGGTTCGTGCCAGAGGAGCCACTTCGCTGTTTCTCGATGTCGTTCCGGCAAATCGTGATGCCCTGGATTTCTTTGTTGGTAAGGGGTACGTGTATCTAAATACCATCGAACTGCGGAAAGATTTCGAAGAAACTGTGGTCCCCGATGGAATGCAGGCCAATAACCGCGTTACGGGCAAGGAGGGAACTGCTACATTCACTCAGGTAACCTTGCAGGGAAGGCACCTTCTGGTGCGAGGCTTGCCTGAAGGACTCGACATTTGAATGAGCAGGGCGGGGTCAAGACCCATTTTGTGCAGATTATTGAAGCCGTCACTAACGCACTGACATACTATTTGAATGGTGGATAGGGCTCTCGCTGTGCTGGTATCTGCTACCAGGGCCTATTTCGGAGGATTAGGTTTTAGCCTGCTTGCAGGCGGGATATTGCCAGTAACGCTCAAGCGAGGCAAAATACTGGGAGTCCCCTTCCGAGTTTGGGGTTTCTGAAGAGAAGTAAGTCTGCGCCTACGGTCGCCTTGCCTCCCGGCTCCGGGTTGCCAGGGCTTCCCGCCAGGCCGCCCGGTCCACCTTGACGCCGTCTTTCCATATGCCGACGATTTGACGGGTGGCCCTTATATCCGATGTGGGGTCGCCGGAAACCAGAACAAGATCAGCCTTAGCCCCCGGAGCGATTGCCCCGCGGCCCTCGAGGCCGAAAGTCCGGGCAGGTACTGACGTTGCCGCCGCCAAAGCTTGAACAGGCGTGAGCCCCGCTTGCGTCAGAAGCTCCATTTCCCGGTGGAGGCTGGCACCGTACGCTGTGCCAGGATTCATTGCATCAGTGCCTGCCACAACCGGTACACCCGCGCTGTGCAGCCGTCTTACTGACTCCAATGCGTTATTGAACGATAGGTTAGGAAAGCCTGAAAGGGGTGCCTCCAGGTTGTGCAGGTCATTGGGTGAGAGGAACGGCCTCAGCGCCTCATCCCCGCTAATGCTCCGGTCGGCCGGTTCGGCGCTGAGGCCGTTCCTCTCACCCAATGACCTGCACAACCTGGAGGCACCCCTTTCAGGCTTTCCTAACCTATCGTTCAATAACGCATTGGAATCAGTAAGAAAGCTGCACAGCGCGGGTATACCGATTCTGGCAGGCACTGATGCAATGAATCCTGGCACTGCGTATGGTGCCAGCCTTCACCGGGAACTTGAACTTCTGACGCAAGCGGGGCTCACATCTGTTCAAGCTTTGGCGGCGGCAACGTCAGTACCTGCCCGGGTTTTCGGCCTTGAGGGCCGCGGGGTAATCGCTCCGGGGGCTAAAGCTGATCTTGTTCTGGTTTCCGGCGACCCCACATCGGATATAAGGGCCACCCGTCAAATCGTCGGCAT
>DUTL01000308.1 GCA_012842105.1 Candidatus Fermentithermobacillaceae bacterium
AAAATAATGGTTCCATAAGGGCTGGTCGCAGGTTCAAGATCCATCCAGAATTCAAAGTGCCCCCATCCCGGAGCCCCCTCGGAAGCTGTAACCTGCTTAATACCCAGCACATTGTGGCCGTCTTCAACTTCTACAATGAAGTTAGCTTCGAATACCCTTGCGAACCCGACCATCTTGACTCTTTCGGTTAAGATAGAACCTCGTTCGGGCCTCAGCAAAATCATGTTCTGGCCCTCTTCCACAACCGATACAGGCACGTGAACCAAGTCATCGCCACTTGTTCCCGGTTCAATCAACCTGACGTTCACATCTGCTTTCCTGGATAAACTGAATCCTGCAAACGGGAAACTATCAACATCTGCACCGGCTTCAGGCGGAACAAGCCTTATGTCGACGGTAACCTCGCCTGACGAATAGGATACATTCTCCAGGATCATCTGGTATCCTTCCCGGGGCCTCTGCCCTGCCATGACTGCGAGGATGGCCTGGTCTCCTCGATCGAACAGCAGAGCAGCCGGTTGGCCTACGTGGGACATTCCGCTCAGCCACTCTGAAATCTCATCATCTTGAAAACCAGGAGTGACAGCAGGCGGCAATCCACTTACCTTTCCAAGAAGCGCATCAATATCTGCCGAGTATACGTTCTTTTTGCCCTTTTCAATGAACATGAGGTATTTCCCTCGAGCGTCGTAGTACACCTTGCTGTCTCCGGAATAAAAGACATACTCAGCCTCAATTTCACTTCTTACATCTTTAGGGTCTTTTACAAACTTGGCTGACTTGAACTCCTTCAGGAATTCCTCGGGATTTTCAACCTTTACCTTGTTTCCATACCTGTCGCCAACATATAGGTCGGCCTTGTCCAGGCCTGCAAGAGATACGATATCTTTTGCACCACACCCTGTTGCGAACACACACAGCGCCAGTACGGCTATTAGCAAGAGAGGCCATCTTTTCCCTCTCATGGTGATCCCTCCTTGTAATCTTCTAACCTGGATTGGCATTTTCAAACAACCAGTTGCCGGTAGTCTTTCCCAATTCAGCTCCGGCTTGCTCTTTTAGGAGCGTGATTCCTCAGGTTTGTCTTGTTTTCTGACGTATCTCATTAACATTGAGTTCCTGCAGTCAAGAATATACCACATTCTCCAATAAGTTTTGGAGCGCGAACCGGCGGCCTCAAACAGGTTTTACTCACCGCTCTGTTCATTGGGGCAATAGGTATTGACCATTGCTTCAAGACAAGGTAGCTTAATTCATGACGTCATTTGGAAAGTGAGTGGTTTTGCAGATGGCGAAATCAAGGGCATCGGTTCTGATGCTTCCTATGAGTCTGGATATTGGCGGCGCCGAAACAAGTGTGATAAGCCTTGCGAAAGGTATTCAAGCATTAGGGTGGCAGGTGTACGTGGCTTCCAGCGGAGGACAAAGGGTACAAGACCTGCATGAAGCCGGAATTCCGCATTTTGCCGCTCCGCTGCACTCAAGATGGCCTCTTAATATGGCCCGGGCATACCGGACCATATCTGACATAATCAGCACTCACAAAGTAGACTTAATCCATGCCCACGCCCGGATACCGATTTGGATTTCAGAAAGAATTGCAGCCAAAAGAAACATACCTCTTGTCGCAACTTACCACGGTACATTTAAGTCGGGGTTTCCGTGGGTGTTTTTCAGCCGCCAGGGCGATAAGACAGTAGCCGTAAGCGAAACGATCAGTGAGTACATAGTGAGGGAATTTGGTTTTGACCCCGGCAGAATCACCGTAATTCCAAACGGCATCGATGTTAGCCTTTTCCATCCTGCCACCCCCGAAATGAAGGCAAATGCCCGGCATAACCTGGGCATACCAGAAGACAAAGAACCTCTGCTTGTATACGTATCCAGGCTGGACGGGGATTTGGCAGACGCCGCTATTTGTGTTGAAAACACGGTATCTGAGCTTTCCCGGAAGTATCCGGGCATAATGCTGCTTGTTGCAGGCGACGGCAAGGATTTTGCCCCGGTGAGGGCAAAGGCAGACGAAATCAACGCCCACTGCAACAAAGAGGTTATACGCTGCCTTGGTTTCGTTCTGGACACCCCTTCGTTATATGCTGTTTCAGATATTGTAATCGGAATGTCCAGGGTCGCCCTGGAAGCCATGGCCGCTGCAAAGCCTGTAATTATATTCGGGCCCTCAGGAATTTTTGGCCCTGCATCGCCTCAGAATGTCAATGCTCTTGAAGAAAGAAACTACGTTTCCCTCGGTGCTCCGTTCCCTCCTTCACCTGACGTCTTGTACAGATTTATAGATGACTTAATCCAGCACCCCGAAAGATGCGCCAACCTCGGAGGGTTCGGGCGGCGAACCGTTGTTGAACACCATTCTGAAGAGAGCGTGGCAAGAGCTACGGAGAGACTCTATCGCGAACTGCTCAACATGTAAGGAACCCAATCCCGGTTCCTGCGTCGAAAGACATAGTGTAAAGCCCAGAACACATTTTCCTTTGGAGGTAGGTAATGATACTTTTGATTCAAAACTTTCTAACCGG
>DUTL01000309.1 GCA_012842105.1 Candidatus Fermentithermobacillaceae bacterium
AATTCAGGGACATATACCGGCCGCCATCTATCGTAATTGGTTGCATCTTCATTGAATTTCAACCTTAATTCCATACTGCAACTCCCAACTATGCAAAATGGGCCGAATACAGTGCGTGAAGTTAGAAAAGCAAAAGGCTAAGACGCGAGGGTTCAGTTACTTCTATTTTGTTATGGTTTGGTGGAGGCGGAGGGAATTGCACCCTCGTCCGCAAGCAACCCGGTTTCAGTCTCTACGAGCGTAGCTTCGGATTTAGTCTCGCAAGGTAAGGCGCCCCGAAGCGGGCTTCTTCTCTCGCCAGCTCAGAATTGGATTCCCTGGAAGGTCCCGAGCATCCCCTTACAGGTATCTTCCCTAATGACGGTAACTCAGAGATAGGGAAGCTTTCTCCCTGGTACCGTGGTTGCTTAATTAAGCAGCCAGTGCGTAATTTGTGTTAGCAGTTATTTGCTTGCCGCTTTAATGGGCACGGCTCCCATGCTCGCTACTCAAACCCGACTACCTACGTCGAACCTAATTCGCCCCCATAGTTATTATTGCTCTGATACTGCATTAAGGATTTTATCATGGAACAACATAACTGACAAGAATATCAAGTTTAGATGTCAGCGGGCACAAGTCAGTCACTCAACTCTCCAGTCCAGCTTCCTGGTGGCCAGGTACAGAAAAACTGTTGTGAATCCGAGCAGGATGCCGGCTTGCTTCAAGATGGAGGCCGCGGGCATGCCTGTAAGGCTCCCTCTCAATGCGGCCGCTGCATAACTCGTGGGAAGCAGTTTGGATGTCCACTGCAAAAATGCAGGCAGGTTCTCATAGGGAATCAGCACCGGCGACAAAAACACCACCACAAGCATGGTTGCAGAGTTGAACAGGTTTGCCTGGTGAAGGCTCCGGGCATTGACCCCTGCCAGCACACCCAGTCCTGCCATTGACAAAGCTGCCAGCAGCATCACAGGTAGGACTGCCAGGTTCCACCTGACCGGAAATCCAAACCACAAAGAGCCAACCCCTATGGAAAACACCATGGTGGGTATGATGAAAATGGCAGACACTGTGGCAAAGGCCAAGGTGATCTGAAGCTTTGACACAGGCAATGCAGCAAAGTATTCAAGGTCGTTTCTTTGCCTGCCCCAGGCAAGGTCGTTGCAGATTGATTGCATAGGCCCCATGACCAGCGCCATTACTGCGTTTCCTGATGCAACATACAACCCTGAAGCAGGATCATCTGCACCGCCGCTGAATTTCATAAATACCATAATCGCCACCGGAAACGTAAACCCGAGGAATATGTGGAAATACCATTCATTGCGGATATTTGCCCACCTGATAAAGAAAAGGTCTTTGTATCCTCTCCACCAGCGCGACACGACTTCCATAAGGCCTAAAGTTTCACCTGTCCTCGGCCTTTCTGCGTATAAAGCCGCTGCCGGCTTTTCGCCATGATGCCTGTCGGGGTGCCCTACGGGGTGCCCGGCAGGCTGCCTGGCGGAATGCCTAACAGGTTCCTTCATGTTCAAGGCGCTCTCCCCCTCCCAATTGGAGATACACATCCTCCAAAGTCGGCGTAATGATCCTCAAGTCGTCAAGATAGCTCATGTCTACCGCGGAAATGACCTTGTCGGTGACTTGCTGAACCTGAGGCCGCGGCACCAGGAGAAGAACTTCCCTATCGGACAGAAACCGGGCCTCTACGTCGCCAAGATCCCGAAGAAAGGCCAGGTCCGCATACCCTTCAGAGCCGCTTTTCAGCCGCACGTCCACACGTACCCTCTGGTCAATCCGGGCCTTTAGAGACCCCACCGTCCCTAGAGCCTGGATCTTGCCCTGGTTGATAATGCCCACTCGCTGGAGCACTTTTTCAGCTTCGACAACATTATGAGTAACAAGGATAATCGTAGTCTTTCGTGCATGGTTGATCTCCTTGAGTCTCTCCCAGGCCTGCTTCCTGTAGGAAGGGTCAAGGTCGTTTGTGGGTTCATCCAGGATCATAACAGGGCGAGAAGCCATCAAGGCCATGCCCATAGCTACCAGCCGCTGTTCGCCGCCGGACATCTTGCCAATGGGCCTTTTTCCGAGGTAGCCCAGGCGAAACTCATCTACCAGCCCGGCTGCTTGTTTGGCAGCGTCTTCCCGGTCCATTCCCCGCAGGCGCCCTGTGACGCACAGGCCTTCGTATGCGGTAAGGTCGGCGACAGCTCCAAGCCGTTGCGGCGTGTAGCTCACATACCAGGGGATCATGTCTATGTTTCCGCCGGCCAGAGGTATGCCGAACAGTTCAATAAGGCCTGAACTCGGTTTTACAAGCCCCATCATCTGACGGACCAAAGTAGTTTTTCCCGCGCCGTTGGGCCCCAACAGCCCGAAAATCTCGCCGGCTTCAATATCGAAGCTCAGCCTGTCATTGGCCACTACTTGGCCGTCCTTGTACACTTTGGTGAGATCTCGAACCCTGTAAGCCAACATAAGCTCACTTCCTTATTGCACATCATATCGCAGGCCATCGGCCTTCACCCGCGAAGCAACGACTGAATCCGGCTTGCCGCCTCAATGCCGCCCGTTACCTTGATTCGCCCGGGAGTATATAAAGCTCCCAGGGGCAATACGCCGAGAACCATGGCCCTGAAGTCCTCAGAAGATGCTTCAAGGACAAGGGCCGGTTCCATCAAAGGGCCCTCTCCCACCCGGACTAACCCGGAATCGAGACATACGTGAAAGATTCCCCCGCCTTCTCCTGACAACCGGAACTCATAGCTGCCTTCAATGTCCCGGGCAGAGGCGGGATCCGCCTTCAGCCGCCTTTCGATTCCGGCGAAGATGCCTGTCACATCCAGTGCGCCGGCAGGCAGTTCAACCTTGCTGCCCGGGGCCTCCATATCACCGGAGCGGCCAGGCGCCCACTGCAGAACACCTCGAAGAAGCGCCTGGGTTTCCTTGTTGATTCGGGTGGTTGCCTCTGCTTTGAATTCCTTTTCCAAGGCCAGCACGGTGATGTCGTGGTAGATCCACTGGGCCACGGTAAACGCCAAGGCAGGACTTCTGCTCCATACGCCCAGTGACCTGTCAGGGCCCAATATCTGGCCTATGAAGCACTCCTTCAGGTCTGAAACAACCT
>DUTL01000310.1 GCA_012842105.1 Candidatus Fermentithermobacillaceae bacterium
GCTTGTCTTGTCATTTGTTTTGATTGCCTCAGTATTTCTACGATATTACACGCTGTGGCCTCAGGTGGTTTTTCTTAGCGTAGGCCAGGGAGACTGCGCTGTTGTCCGTAGCAAGAGCTCAGTGATCGTTGTAGATACAGGCACTGAAGCATCGGCAAGAGGAATCTTGGTGCCCTATCTTAAACGCGAAGGAGTTAAGCAAATTGACCTGTGCATAATCTCTCATTTGCATGCAGATCATGTAGGCGGGTTAGGTGAACTATGCCGGAATTTCAAAGTAAAGACGATCATGACATGCCCCGGAAGCAAAGAATCTGTTGTTCAAATGGTGAGAGAGGCCATCCTAACCTTGAATGCCGACGCGCTAACATCTCATGCCGCATACTCGTACGGTGCCGTTTGTGAGTTCGAGTTCAGCCCGCGTGCCGGGCCTTTTGTTTCGGCTGCTGCCTGTTCCGCTTCTAAGGGGATGCACGTTATTGAGGCAGGAGCGGGTGATGTGTACATGGTCGGCGGCGCTGTAATAACCGTTATTCATCCTCCAAAGCTATATGGCCTGGCCGGTGAAAATGCCGACGTTGCAGGCGGCGTGCCGGCATTGGGCATTCAGGCAGGTTCGCGGGGTTTTGATAACGAAGATTCTCTGGTCGTTGGAATGGAATTCGGTGGCCTGCCGGCGCACGTGGAGTTTTGGGGGGATGCTCCTGGAAAATCTGTGTTGAGCTTGCTGGAAGCAGTAGATATCACCGGCAACCCTGGTGGGGATACGCAATTGACGGAAACCGGTGTGTGGGAAATGGAGTCATGGGGAGGCCAACCAGAGATACGTGGATTTCCCTGTGCCGGCGACGGCGTCGTTTCGATTGTGAAAGTACCTCATCACGGAAGCCCTGATTCTTTGGTCTATGGTTTCTACCAAAGGGCGCAAGGTGGGGTGGCTGTAATCTCAGTGGGGCCCAACTCGTATGGGCACCCTTCTCCGGATGTGATTGAAGCGGCAGAGGAAAGCGGGCTCAGAGTTTTGAGGACAGACCTGGATGGTGCCGTGACGGCAAAAATGTATCCGGGGCGTGTACGGGTTTCCACATTTGTGAGGTGACACTTTGTCATACACTCCTGAAGTACTCGGTTCATCATGCCGGTTTGTCTTGTTGGAAGGCCCGCAGGTGTCATCCGGTGCCACCCGGTGCTCCATTTAGCGGTTGGCTGCACGCAACATGGTCGCTATGTGGGTGATATCCGGTATAGAACACCCGGTACTTCATTTGATGGTGCACGTGACAGGGAAGGTTGATGAAACGTTTAGGACACCCGGTACTTCATTTGCCGGCGAACGTGGCCGGGATGGTTGATGAAACGTTTAGAACTCCCCGATGTTTCATGGTAGAATTGTATATGCTACATAACGTATCTCTTATCGGAGTGGTAAACAGTGAATACTACTTGGGACAAGCATAAGGCAGTAATTGCAGTTGCAATAGTGGCAGGAGCGGCAGTTTTGATGATGTCGTGTGTTAGGGAAGACGTTGTGAGCCAAAACGTGTGGGCTTTTGGGGTTCCCCTTGGCGGCCTTCGTGTGCAAGAAGCCGTTTCCCTGATTGAGAGCAAGGTTACTGAAATTCGCCAGGGGCCGTTGGTGTTCAGGGCAGGGGAGATGTGTTACGAAGTGTTTCCTGAAGAACTGGAGATAGTGCCTGACACCGGGCAAATAGCAAGCCAGCTTGAGAGCTACATAGACTCTCGCTCTGTGTTTTTGCCTGCCGCCCTTTTCAGGAAAGGGCCCAAGACTGTTGTGGAAGGAACTGCCAGCGTAGTATCGCCTGCCTTACACAGGTTCTCTGCTATTTTCTCTGCC
>DUTL01000311.1 GCA_012842105.1 Candidatus Fermentithermobacillaceae bacterium
GCGGTACAGCGCCTTGTAGACGAAGGGTTCGATCACCCTACTGAATTTGAACTCAATACTGCCCTTGCATTTCTGTATTTTGCCCGTGAAGGCTGCGATTACGTAGTTCTTGAAGTGGGAATGGGCGGCCGGTTCGACGCCACCAACGTGGTTACCCCTGAGGTCTCAGTTATTACAACCATTGATTTTGACCACATGGACAAACTCGGCAATACTCTGTCTGAAATAGCCTTTGAGAAGGCAGGCATCATCAAACCAGGGGTTCCTGTAGTAACGGGAGCGATAGAGCAGGAAGCCCTGGAAGTGATAAAAAGGCGCGCAGAAGAATGCGGTTGTGGCTTGACCGTAGTGGGTAAGGTACCTTTTGCAGACATTACCTGGACGGAGGATTCACTGTTTCCCAAGGATGAGGCGCAGTCTTTCAAGCAGAATATCCAAACTGGGATTGCCTCAGGAGCCGCTGCCGGAGTAGGTTTTGAGGCCGCCTCGAAAATTGACGTGGGGGCCGGTTCAGGGGCCGCTTCTGAAATTGGCCCATGGATTGGTTCGGGAAATGGTTCGGGAATTAGCTCAGGGACGGATTCTGCGATAGGTTCAAAGATCAGTTCGGGGATCACACCAGAGATTGAAGGGCAATGCATTAGCATTTCAGGCCCTGGTTTTGCGTACAGGAACCTGAGCCTGCCCCTTCTGGGCAGCCACCAGCAACTTAACGCAGCCCTTGCCGTTGCAGCGCTTAAGGTGGCCAAAGTCAAGCCGTTAGCAGTAACTGCATTGGCCGCTGAAAACCGGCGGGCTTATTGCGAGCCCTGCGTTGGCACTTTGCAATGCCAGGCTTCAGAACGCCAGGGCCGTCCCAACGTTTCAACACATGGGAAATCGCGAGGAATATATCTGGATGAGCAAGGGATAAGGGCAGGCCTTGCCAAAACAGAGTGGCCCGGAAGGCTTGAGGTAATCCATAGGAATCCTATAGTAATCCTGGACGGAGCCCATAACCCCCAGGGTGCCGGAGTACTCGCCGAATTCTTGGAAAAACTGTCAGAGAAAAAGATTATATGCGTGTTTGGTATTCTTAGTGACAAGTGCTACAAGGTTCCAACATCGTATATCGCACCACTGTGCGATGAAATGATAATAACCAAGCCTCATACCCCAAGAGCGCTCGACCCGGAAGTGCTGGCTCAGGAAGCAAGGCGGTACACACCCAATGTGATGATCGAAAAGGATTCAGATAGGGCGGTGGAACTTGCCCTAAGTAAGGCTACGTCTAACCATGTAGTGCTTTGCTGCGGCTCTTTGTACCTTGTTGGCCCAGCAAGGACATTCATTCGAAATAAGTTTGGTATTTCACCGTACGGCGGAGAATAACAATTGGTAGAGCAAAAATTTGCATATGGGGGAGGTCTTAGTGCTTTCTAGCCTGGGGAACATTTTGGAAATGAGACGAAATAGTGGGGTCCGGTTTCTCCCAGTGACACACGATTTCCGGCCTTGCCGTGAGAGGGCGGACGAACAAGGGTTCTTTGTGTTTGAGAATAAAGAGTCTTTTGTGCACACATATGGCATCTCATCTGAACCTGAAATGCTGTCCGCCGTCAACTTTGACAAGTTCTATCTCGTTGGTATACATCAGGGCCTCTGCCCCACAGGCGGTTACCGGATCCACGTGCAAAAAGTCAGAAGGTATACGGGAAAGGCCGAGATAACAGTAAATTTTCTGGAACCAAGGCCTGACGCCATAGTAACGCTGGCCATGACCACACCGACTGTGTTTCTCTTGGTTCCCCGCCTGGCAGGAGAACAGGAACCGCCGGTATTTTGCTTTCGTTCCGCCAATGGAACTGTGCTGGCAGAACGTATGCCCAAATTCGATAAATAAGAGGGGGTGTAGACCGATGAGACGAACCCGCATGAAGAACCGAACTATGTCAGGCCTTGTTACATTTCTAATACTCGCCATTGTGTTTGTGGGTTCAGGTTACCTGATAGGCAAGTTTCTGCTTGCATCTTTGCTTCAGCGTACGCCTAAGGGACAACCTGTTACAGGTGACCAGACTCAACAACCGGCAGGTACTACATCAATTACAGTCCAGATCAGTACCAAACCGTTGACCCTTTATAGAGTGCAGTTAGGGGCATTTTCCACCCGGGAGAGGGCGGAAAACACTGCGCAACTGGCTATTGAGCAAGGGGTTGCAGCCGGAGTAATGAGCCCCGATCCGCTCCACAAAGTATACTGTGGAGTAGCAAGTTCCAAAGAAGCGGCCAAGAAAATTGCAGAAAATGCTCTTCCCAAACTGGGCGGCATTGTAGCTGAAGGTGATAACCTCTACGTTGCCACTATGGAAGTCGACGCCTGTAATCTCTCCTTGACAGGAAGCGAAACCACAGTGCAGCAACTGGAAAAGGCGTTTTCCACCCTTGATAATGCAATAACGTCCTTAATCGGATTTTGGGATCAATACTATCTTGGGCAGCAAATCAGCATTGACCTGGCTTCTATGGAAACAGACATAACCGCAGTAAAAACCGGCCTTGCTCAGGTTTCGCCGGATTCCGGTACACAAACCGCACATGAAGTTGCCCTCAAGGTAGCTACTGATTTAGAGGGCGCCATTAACGCGGCTCGCCGTGCCCAGGGCGGTGACGGGGGCAGCGCTATTGAGGGAATGACCAAAGTCATAAAAATAATTGATGAATATGTTCAGAA
>DUTL01000352.1 GCA_012842105.1 Candidatus Fermentithermobacillaceae bacterium
CTTTGCCCCATCATCCCCTAATTTTGTACGAAGGGATTCAGGGATAATGAGAAATTCAGCCATAGACATCACCGCCCTCCACCTCCCATTTTATACATCAGGCTCAGTATGGTCAAGAAACGGTTCTCTAGTCATCGCTTATCTTTTCTACGAAAAATTCTACAACTTTGCAGTCATTAATTGCACCAGCAATACTCATTTCTTCTGCTATGTCCTCATCCACACAAAACTTGATAGTATCTGCTGTTGGCGGTTCTGCATCATCAAACTCTGTTTTAATTTCGACTAGCACCTTTGCTCTTACTTGATAAAGTGGCATGTAGCATTCCTCCCTTCTTAAGCCGGAGGACCGGCAAAAATAAATATAAGCGGCAAATACCGCAAAAAAAAATATCCAGAATAAAATAAACCCCCGACTATACGGGAGAACTTTTCAAAAACCTTCTGCTAAAGAAATACTTTCAATATCTAACAGTTCTCTCAATTTTAAATCGAGCCAAATAGCAGGTTCCCCACCTTCCTTTAAAACTTCTTCAGCTAAACGATAGGCTTTTTCAGCCTTTTTTAGCTGAAGATCCTCTTTAGCGATCTTCCCTTTAGCAATATCAACATTCTCCTGCATCTGCCGGGTTGACCATTCGTTATCTGCGGCCAGTGTAATCCACTTCTCAGGATCATCTGTATTGGCGGCAATTCGGTGGTGTCTCCAGTGCAGTGAGGGAATCCTTTTGGTTTCATCAGGAAAAGCTCTGAATGTTTTTGCCAATTCCCTGACCTGTGCCGCAGAACAGCCTAACCAAGAAGCTACACGTCTGGGGGATACCCCCATCCCCTCAGTGATGGCTAGGCAGACTGCACCTTTTGTCCATCTGGAATCGTCTTCGTTTTCCTGAAGTGATATATAAAGCTGTATCAGTTCATCCAGGGTATATGTAGAGGAGCCTGGTATTTCTATTTTTGTCTCTTCAGGAACAGGCCAGCCTATACGTGTGCAAACTTCTTCAACAGTAAGGCTTTCACGCCTAGCAACTATAGCCACAAATACCGGGTATAGTATTTTGCCGTCATGTGCGGCGCGATGGCAGTCAAAGCAAAGCTGGATTAGGTTTTCCTTTATGTCCGATCCACCTAAACTGCGGGGCCTGATATGGTGAGGTTCGCCTGCAGCCTTTCTCCCACAGTGTTCGCAATAACTTTTGCGACACTCTTGGATGGTCTTTTTTGATCTAATGCGGGTAGGCTTCGGTATCAAAAATATGTGTACCTCCTCCATTGAAATAAATAGACATCCTGCTGTCTTTTATAGACACAGGATGTCTGCAAGATTACAGATCAAACCTCTTTTTTATATGTTCTATTTCGTCATCTGATAAGGAAACAAAATTGTCCTCAACAGATTTGGCGCCAGCGTTTCCTGGCCGCTTTTTACATCTGCTGTGATTATTATTGTTGTCATGGATATATAGCTGGGTTCAACATAAACTTTCTAGCACACTTGATCATTTAGATCGCTTTCCACCATGTCAGTAATTGGCCTAAAGAAAGAAGGCCATTTGCTAATTATACCGTGGAGATTGTCTTCTTCCCAGAATATCCCCGATTCGTTTAAGCACCCTTCATGTTCCAATAGAAAATCGACACAATAAGCTTCAAATACACCATGATATTCTACAGGTATCTTGCAGTCTTCGGCTAACTTCTTTACAGCCGGGTCATCAATGGTTTCCCAACGCACATGACACTTGTGCTTGAGATGCTCAAGCTGTCTTAACAACACATCTTTTCCTGTCATACAAAGTCCTCCCTTTTTTAGCGGGCAAATACCCGCAATTCTAATAAACGGATGAACCGCAAATAAAAAAGTACTCAGAAAAAGAAAAAGCCCCGGTATTAACCAGGGTACGAAAAATGCCGACATTATCAGGGCGCATTATGGCTTGGTGTCAGTATAACAAGACGTTATGTCGCTTGTCAAGTGCTAAATGACAATATTATATCATCTAAAACATTTATCTTATCTGCAGCTGTTCCATCTACAATGGCATCAACCGTTTTTCTCTTTTTCTGCAGGATTGATATTATCTTCTCATCTA
>DUTL01000312.1 GCA_012842105.1 Candidatus Fermentithermobacillaceae bacterium
AATCTTCCGCCAATACGCCCACATACTTCCCTGCCACATCTCGTTGCTCACGCACAAGGCCTTCACTGATCCCGTAAAGGCTGTAGATACCACCGGAGAACGGATTCATGTAGTTTACTTCGCTGTGAATGCGAAATACAGCTGTACCGCCATACTTCGAGTCCTTACCTGCGTCCGGATCTTCGGCTTCTCTTTGGCACCCCGCAAGTGCCAATGTGCCAAGCGCCAATAGCAATACTACTGCAATTAGTCGTACATATTTGCCGCGTCTAGCCACAACATTCTCCCCCTTTTTGATATTTGGTTTGATACCTTTCTGCTGCATACAATTCATCTACTTGACACCCACCTCGCTACGCATGTGCAAGACTTCCCAAACGGCACAGGGAGCAAAACCGCGTGGTGGAATACGTCAATGCGTGCCGTCATAGTAACTGTGTTTGATCAGCAGCTATACTCTGCCTGTGAAATTGAATCTGTCGATTTTCACCGCAGGCACAGCCTGTCCCACCTTTGGGCCGCCAATATAGCCGCCAATATACTGAATCTCACCTCCCAATGCTTGAATTCCTGAAAGCGCTTCAACAACGTTTTGGGTGAACCGCATAGGTCTTACGGGAGCGACAACTTTGCCATCTTCAATAAGGAACATGGCGTCTCTGGTCATACCGGTAACAACTATGTGATACGGATCAATCGGGTTGGTGTAGTGAAACCGGGTGATCCACAGCCCTCGCTTTGTACTTGATATCATGTCTTCCACAGTGGATGTCCCGGGCTCGACAAATACGTTCGCCGGAAACGGGTCTTGTTTGTAGCTGCGAAAAGACGCTTCATGGCCCGTTGATTCCAGCCCTTCCCTGAGCCCCGCAGTATAACTGTCATAGCATACATTAACCACATGGCCTTTGGAAACCAATTCCAATCGTTTCTTGGGCATGCCTTCAGAGTCGAAAGCCCGTGGAACTCCTCGCAGATCCAGGCCGTCATCGAAAATATCCAGCTTCTCCGATACGAATTTCTCCCCCAGCCTTCCTGATACCAGGCTTCTTCCATCAAGGTAAGCTCTCCCCGACAGCGCGAGTCTGGTGAAAAAATTGAAAAGAACCGCAGATGCATTGCTTTCAAGTATTACTTCATAAACTCCGGGCTCTACCGAAACCGGATTCTGAGACGATAAGGCTTTTTCCATAGTGGGCTCTGCGAGCTCGCGCCAGTCAAGATTCTTAATGTCCCATCCGTCAGATCTGGCATACCCGCTGCCTGTAGCAGACATGGATGTCACCGTAAAAGCATACGATGTGCCTTTCTGGTATGAATCTAACCCGAGGGAATTTTTCACCGCCAGTTCTTCTTCTTCGTTTGCGATTATTCCGGCGGCTTCGAGCCTGTTTCTTCTGGCTTCCCCGACTATTTCCGACACTATCCCGGCCCTACCGTCAGGGGATAGATCCTTTGTATCTTTTGACCAGCTGCCTTCCCAGGATACGGGTTCAGATACTGGCAGGCCTTTGAAATTCGGGTCGGGATCAGCCAACCGGGCCAGTGTGATGGCTTGGTCCACCGCGGCTTTAACCCTGACAGGGTCTAAACTGCCTATTGACGCACTTCCGGTTCTCTTGCCCAGGACCACCCGTGCCGTGAACCTTGAATTCTCACAACCTGTATTGTGATTTATGTGGTTCATGGCGTACCTCGTCAGATAGCTTTTATTGCAGGTAACAGAAGCCTCAACCTGAGTTGCTCCGGAAGCCAGCCCGTATTCGATAGATTCGTCGGTTATTCGTCTGACTTTATCTTTCCCTAACATACTAAACACCTACCTTGATGCTGCGGAATCTCGCAGGAGAAGAACCGTGGCTCACGTGAATGTTCTGAATAGGCTCACCTTTGCCGCAACCTGTACTACCGCAAACTTCCCATTCGTCTTTGCCCGCTACCGCATCCAGTGACCCCCAGAATTGAGAGGTTACACCGGTATATGTTGGATTCTTGACTATTCCTTCAATAGAGCCGTCCTTGATCAGCCAGCCGATTTCAGATCCCATTTGGAAGTTCCAGCGGCGGTCATCGATACTCCACGACTTCGAAGTATCCATAAGAATTCCGTGTTTTGTGTCTTGAATCATCTCGTCAAGTGTCCAGTCTCCGGGTTCAAGATTAATATTGGTCATCCTGATAATTGGAGCCTGGCTCCAATCCTCTGCACGCATAGTCCCGTTGGACCGGTCCAGCCCGATGTCCCCGGCGGTTTCTCTTGAGGCGAGATAACTAACGGCAATCCCGTCTTTTACAAGGTGAAACCTCTGCCCGGGAATCCCTTCATCATCGTACTTGAACGTACCCAACCCCCGTGGCACTGTGGCATCGGCTGTCAGATTACATTGCGGTGAACCGTATCTATAGCTTCCCAGGCCGTTAAGGGGCAGGAAACTGCCGCCGTAGTAACCCTTCTCAGCACCTTGGACCCTATCGAGTTCGAAAGCATGCCCGCAAGACTCGTGAATTTGGATACGCAGATGAGACGGCATAAGAATCACGTCCGAAATCATGGACGGGCACGACGGGGCCCTTGTAAGGTCTGCTGCCTGCGAGGCTATTTCCTCAGCATGGTTGAGCAGTTCCATATCGTTAATCGCCTCATACCCTGCTTGAAGCACGTTGTTGGGGCATGAGCGGCTTTGCACATCTCCGTCGCCAACTGCCACAGCTGATATGCTGCCGCCTGACTCGGTCACGGTTTGGCTGAAAGAAACCCTTTCAGTGCTAAGAAATTCTGTCTTTTTCCTAAAGAATGTCATTGACCCGTGAGTGGATCTCACCACAGGGTTCTTCGTCATCAGCCTGTGAGCTTCTTGAAGGAGGTTGATTTTATCTTCCAGTTTTACCTGGAAGGGGTCGATCTTGCAAGGCGAAACCCAGGTGTCATCAAAACTCTGTACAGGCGCCAGTTCAACCGGTTTTCCCTTGGACACTCTGGCACCGGCTTTTGCTATGGAGAGGGCTTGGCCTGCAACTTTCAAGCCTATGCCGGCCTCCAGGGAACCCTTAGCCCCGTAAAATCCCCAAGCTCCGTCGACGAGTACCCTCACACCGAATCCTTCGGTCTGCGAAGTGTTCAATAACGTTACTTTTCCATTCTGAACTGCCAACGCCTGAGATTCTTCATCAACAGCTCTTATATCGGCGTAATCAGCACCTTGGTTGGCCAAATACTCCAGAATACTTCGTTTCGTCACCTTCAACTCCTCACTTTCTCGTATGTCTTGACTCGAAGCCACGGTGCTAGACTCATTGCCCATACATGCTCCTAAGCTCGGGCACTGGCCTTGCATCAAAGGCGGCCTTTGCTATCTGTAAACCCTGCAACAATAATGGCACACAAAGACTAGTTTAATCACAAATCCGGCTAATTCATTTGACACCGGATGCGAATGAATTATCCCAAGCAACAGCTTTCAGTTAGCCCGTTCATCTCATATTCTGCCTAACAAGCCCGTGAGCAGGTTAATGCTTAGAGAAAACGATACGTTTGATGGCACTGGCATTACGTTGTTATTGCTAATTCCACATGTAGATAAGTTTCTCCTTCTCACACATTCTTTTTGCATCTTCAAATTGCGCCATGACTTTTCCCTCTTTATGAATTTCAAATGTCTTTCAAGCCAGCTCCCGTTGTCGAAAAATCAACATGGCCCGGAAACACCGCTATGGCGCAACACTTTTCCACTCCTGGATAGGGTGTGTTTTCCATCAGCCAGCGCAGGCACACCGTTTACAAGCACCCAGTCGAACCCGCCAGGATACTGCCTGGGTTCATCATCTGTAGATCTTTCACATACGAGATGCGGGGTCATAACAACAATATCCGCTTTCTTCCCAACGGCTATCTCCCCTCGATCTCTAAGCCCCATGGTTGCTGCGGGAAGGCTCGTAATCCGTCTTATGCCTTCCTCAAACCCCAGCATCCCAATGCCGTAACGTTTGATATACCTTGCCATACCTCCGTAAGTGTTCGGGTTAGGTACGTAATACGGCGGGATCGTCTGCTCAGCCGCAGTATCGAAGAGTTTGGTGTCAGTCCCTGCCATTGCGCGAGGATGCTTATAGAAAACACGTTTTACATCATCCGGAGTATCAGGTTTCCCCAGAGATAAGCGGGCGTACGGATCGTCCATAATAACATGGAATAAGGCGTCAAGAGGATCCGTAGAGGTTTCGCCGGCAATATCTGCAATCGTCTTTCCGGTATAGGACTCTACTTCAGACTTGGCAATCAAAATACCTGCCGCCCAGCCCGGTGAGGTTACAGGATTAATCGAATAGAACTTGCCCGCCATGATGTAGTTCCGTATCTCATCCCGGTAATCAGGGGCCTTCAGATTCTCGGCGAATTGCTCAAGGTTCCCGGCTACCCACAACCAGGGTGACAATATTGAAGCTACATATTTCAACCGGAGTATTCCGCCCGTCAGATGATGCGGTATCACGTCAAACGCCAGGTCAGTCCCCTCACTGATTGCGCTATCGAGCAACGCCAAAGTCTCCTCGGCGGCACAGACTGCTAGCTTATGGGTAGGCTCGGGAGAAACCAGATAACCAAGGTTGAGATGGGCAATCTGTATACGGCATCCTGTTCGCCTTGCTATCTCAATGGCTTCGCGCAGCCCATTTATCAATCCTGGATTTCCACCCACCGCCCTAAGGCCCGTCCGTCTCCAGTGGGTTGAGAAGATGCCTCCTCTCCCTGCGGCTGCTCCCACCAATTCGCATGATTCCTCCAGAGTGCTCCATGCGTTTGGCGCATAATCCAATCCATTGGAAAAGCCCCAGGCACCTGAATCCATGGCTTCTTCAACCCAATACTTCATTTTGCGGACTTCTTCCTCGGTGGCGGCACGCCTGTGGTCCCTGCCCATAACCACGCCACGTATGGTCCCGTGGCCTACAAGAGGGCAGATATTTGTTCCCGGCCTGACTCGATCAACACGTTCCATCCATTCTCCAAAAGTGGTCCAATCAATATCACAACCATCAACCTCACGGGAATACTTTCTGGCTATGTCGAGATCAAGTAACGCTGCCCTGGAGTACTTATAAGGACTGGCTTTGGACCACCAGTTCCAATCCCATGTTCCGGAAACCCAATAATCCTTTGCAGGAG
>DUTL01000313.1 GCA_012842105.1 Candidatus Fermentithermobacillaceae bacterium
GCGTGCGCTTTCTCATGCCTGCCCATACGCAAACTCTTTCCCATACTCCGAACCGGCGTCCTAACCAGGCCAATCCGGCCACTGCACCTGCAAGACATACTGTAATGAGTTCGAAATTCCGGCCTAGAAATGAATCAGCTTGCTCGCCAAGAAAGAAAACCAGCGCGCCCACTAGAAAGAACCGTGCGCCCCGGCCCATTGTAGATGCAATCATGAACGGCCAAAGTTTCACCCGAAAGATGCCGCCTGTCAAAGTAAACAGTTTGAATGGAAGCGGAGTGAAAGCTGCAATTCCCACTGCCCACCCGCCATGCCTGGAAAACAGAGCTTCAATCTGAGAAATCCTTTCATGTGAGAAATATCTGTCAACAAGAGGCCTGCCTGCCTGCTTTCCAAGAACATACCCTGCCAGAGCCCCTGCCACCGATGCCAAAGTGGCCACAAACGCATACCAGAAAGACAACTTTGGCTTCATCATGGCCATCGGCAACAACACAAAATCGGGAGGAACCGGAAAGAATATGGATTCACAAAACGCCAGGAAAAAAAGGCCCAACGGGCCGTATTCCATTAAGGCCTCCAGAGTCTCGGGGCTTAGCACGGTACTCTCTCCTTAGCGTTCAGAGAACATCGAGGACGATGGATACGATGGACACCGCACAGACAGCTTCGTACCGGTAGTACAGGTACGGTGTTCTCCGAAGGGTGCGATAACCACCCGGGCCCACCGTCTACATCGTATCGATCGTACAGGTGCGGTGTTCTCTCCTTAACGTTGGTGAACGAAAAATATTTCAAAGAAGTGGTAAGCAGGCCTGTAAGCCGGGTTCTGTCGAGGGTAGTCATCTATCTAGGAGAAAAGTTACCTTTTCCCTCAAGCGGCCATACCCAGGGGCTCTGCGGGCAACGTCATCGCCCCTCTATTTGGCCTTGCTCCGGACGGGGTTTGCCTGGCCAACCGGTCACCCGGCTGCCGGTAGTCTCTTACACTACCTTTTCACCCTTACCCTTTGCGCCGGCCCTTGTTTGGAATACCAGAGGCTGGGCATGCCTCCGGTAGCACAAGAGCCTGCACTAAAGGCGGTATGTTTCTGTGGCACTTTCCCTAAGGTTACCCTTGCTGGGAGTTACCCAGCGCCCTGCCCTGTGGAGCCCGGACTTTCCTCAGGCGGCCTTAACCGCCCGCGACTACCTAGCCTGCTTACCCAGATACAATATAACAAGGCCGGTGGAAGGCGTCAAAGCGCTCATAACGCTCGACATCCAGAAATACCGGCTACATAAGTCTACTTCCGCAAGCCTTCTTATGTCAACCGGGCCAATCTGGCGTCTATTTCCGTATTGCGCTCATAAGCCTTGGCCAACCAAGAACTTCTGCAAACTCATCGTGAATACCTGCCCATTTTCTTGCTGAACCAATCAGAAATCCATGGATAACCTTACCCATGGATCTGCAATTTATACTTCGAATCGTGATGCGTCTAAAACTCGACCATAGGGGCTTCAGCAGCTCCTTCGGCCATCTCAAAGTAAGTTCTGGGGCCGAACCCCATGAGCCTTGCAATAAGCACAGCAGGAAACTGCTTTACCTTTGTATTGTATACTTTGACCTGTTCATTAAACCTGAGGCGCTCCACAGCAATCCGGGTTTCAGTGCCGCTGAGTTCATCCATAAGCCTGATGAACTGCGCGTCCGCCTTGAGTTCCGGGTAATTTTCCACAATAACCAACAGCCTGGCAAGGGCAGACTCAATTTCGTTGCTTGCAGCCGTGCGTTCTTCCGGGGTTGCTGCCTGGTTAAGTCTCGCCCTTGCATCTGCGATGGCGGTAAAGACTCCCTCTTCGTGCTGTGCATATCCCTTCACTGTGCTCACAAGGTTAGGAATAAGGTCATGCCGCCTTTGAAGCTGGTTCTCTACCTGAGCCCACTGCCCATCAATAAATTCATTTTGCTTCACTAACCCATTGTACGTTGATACAAGCCAACCTCCGAGAATCACTATTGCTGCCACTACTACCAAAAAACCAGAGATGCCTTTTTTCATAGCCTTTCCCTCCCGTTACCTCGCGCTTACCCGGCCTCTTGCAGTACACCTCGCTGCGAACCGGCATTGGGCACGCTTACAGTCTCCTACTTGCTCCCCTGCTTACCCTGGCCATGGGCTGCTGCTTTCCGGTTGTTCCCCTGTCAAGCCGGGCCTGAGATGCTACCACTTCCTGCTTGCTCCGCCTCCGCCGCTCCTGCCGCCGCCAAAACCTCTTGGCCCGAAGGAGCCCTTGCGCGACCCACTCCCGCTTGAACGTCCAAACCCTCCAAAAAACGGCCCGGGCCCCATAGAAGACGGGCCTGAGCCCGGAGGCCGGACAGTCCGGTTTGTCCTGTACGTCTTGTCGTTGTAATATCCGCAAACAGGGCACCTGTACATTCTGACAGCCAGCCCGCTTGCTGTAAAAGTAGCTTGCTGGATTATCTTGTCAGTTACTACCAGCTTTGACTTGCACTTGGGACAACGGTTCTTCTTTGACAGTTGATAAATCATCAATGCCGCCAGCAAAAATACCACTGCAAACACTTGCAGCAAAGTTCTGGTTGAAAACCCCAGCGGAATATGCTTTTCATCGCCGGCAAAGGGAAGGTACCCTTCTTGCCCTTCGATTTTGAGTTCTATTCCAGCATCGTCGGCAATATACTCAGCTGCATTCAAGAGCCCGGCATACAGCCCTTTTCCATATTCCTCGTTCCTAAAATAAGGAAGCATCTTGTCAAGGCACTCGCCTGCCCTGCCATCAGTAATAACCGGCTCAAGCCCATAGCCTACCTCCATGCGAAGGCCTCTTCCCTCCATGGAAACAACAACAAGCAAGCCACTATCTTCGTTCTGCTGCCCGATTCCCCACTTCTCATAAAGCCTGACTCCATACATCTCAAGAGTCTCATCACCATGCCCGCTTACAATGGCCACGGCAAATGTGACCCCTGTTTGCTTCAAAACTGAGTCTACAAGGGCATCTAGGCTGTCTTTATCTGATTGCGTCAATACGCCCACGTAGTCATTTATGTTTCCTTTAGGATCGGGATACAATGGAGCCAGGTGCCCCAAAGAGCCCACAAGAACCACAATAATTAAAGCCAGAGCCACACTTCCGGCTGATCTTACAACAGTATTTCGAAATGAACTCGCCCTTCTCCCGTTTGATGTGCAGTTCAACATGCTAGCCGCCTGCGACTCCCCCCTTTCCAGCTCATTGCCTTGCTAATGCCTTCATCATGTATATGTTACGCAAGCCGAGTCCGATAGTCTCAATTTCAAAGGGACTCTTGTATGAAACCGTCAAACCATGGACGCCGCATCATACGGTATCA
>DUTL01000314.1 GCA_012842105.1 Candidatus Fermentithermobacillaceae bacterium
AAGTGGATGAGGCCAAGGCCCTGTTGCAGCAGATCCACCTTGAACGGCCTCGAGACGCCAGGGTGGCCAACAACCTTGGTAACGTGGCATTGCTGGAAGACGAGGCACAGACAGCAATCAAGTTATACAAGAAGGCTGCGAGAATCAGCCCATGGGCGTTGGAACCCAGGTTCAACATGTGCCTGGCCTATAGCGAACTGGGGGAGTCTGAGAAATCTCTCTATTCATACTACGAATATGTTCAGATCAAGCGAATTATCCGGCTGGGTAAGACGCTGCTGGTAGGCGGTTTACTCACCGTCGCCGTTGTGCTTTTCTACACCTGGATCATGTGTTAGCAAGAAATACGGAACCAGGGGGTTGCACCCGGGTAATGAGTTTAAGTTTCCCCACTGTAAGAAAGCAAAAACACCATCCGGCAGCGCCGGAACGAGAGCCTGGCCCCAGGAACGACAAACACCGGGCCGGGAAAGTTATTGCGTTTGCAGTTGCTGTCGCTTTGGCCGGCGGATTGTATCTTATGTGCATAGTGCAACCGGGGGCCACACGGCCAAAGGTATTAGCGGCCGTTCCCAACGGCGAGTTGGCGGCAATCCATGATTCAGGGTTCGTAGTAGCCCAGGATGACGGGTTCGTGTTCATGGATACACACGGCTCATCCTTTCCGGTTTCAGGTTCTTATGAGTATGTTATCGCTTCAGGGCCCTGGATAATCGGTATGGATCCGCCTTTGATGTACCTCATTACGCCTGGCCAAGCGGCGTCTGAATTCCCCACCGTACGTGTGGCTCAAACAGAAAGGCCGCTGCCGCTCCTGGGCGGCGATGTAGTGGTAACATCCCGGCCCCAATCAAGCGCCAGGTTTGGCGAGCCTTGGTCCCTACGCGCCTTTTCCGGTGAAGGTCTTGTATTGTGGGAGAACGTCATACCCCATGCACCCTTTACTGCAGTGTGTGACGGACAGCACTTGGTTGTTGCAGCAGTGGACATATCAGGAGGCGGAACCCCCTGGGCAATGTGTTTGTCAAGGCATACCGGGCAGAGGCACTGGCAACAACCCCTGGGCCCCGGCGCCTGGCGCCACCTGGCCGTTTGCCCTGATGGGAATGTTCGGGCGGTTCTGGATTCAGGCGCCTATTGCCTGACGCGTGAGGGGGCGATAGCCTGGGTATACCGCCCTGACGGAACGGTAGTGTCAGCCGCGGCAACTTCTGAGATCCTGGCTGTGTCAGTATCAAAGCGACTGAGTGGCTCAACAAGCCTGATCTTGGGAAATGCTCAAATAGCAGTACTCGGAGCAGACGGAGAGATTCTGTGGGAGAGGAAGTGTTCAGACTCGAATCCCAGGTTGTTCATATGGGAAGGCCGCTTGATTGTGCTTGAATCCAGCGGGCTTTCCTGCTTCGAATTGGAAACCGGGAACAGATTATTTTCGTATAAAGTGGATGGGTATCCCATAACAAGCGCAAAAAATGTTATCCTTATACACAAAGACCGGAACCTTGCACTTGTGGATCCGGGAATTTCTAAATCCGTAAGGTGATTTGACAGTGCTCTCCAATACCAGGAATGGCGTGATAATAACCCTGGCGGCCGCACTTTTGGCAGAGAGGGTTTTGGCAAAACTCCCCAGGCACCTTTGGTTTGTTAGCGTGTTCTTGGTTGCATATATGGCTGCCAGGTTCTGCCTTCCCAGCGGCACATCGCCGGTTCCGGAGTACTTCGAGGATATGTTCTTCGGGTTGGCAGTGTGCATTGGGCTTGGAGTACTGGCGTGGCATGCAGACGCTCAGATTTCGGTATATACGGGGAAACACGGTGGCCCGGCCATCCCTGCGTTTGTGTTTGCGTTGGTGTATACATTGACGGCCGGAACTCATTAACCCTCCCGGAGGTGAAGCATTAATTGACTTTGAACTATGCAGACATTGTAATTGGAATCCTGCTTACCCTTGCTTTCGCAAAGGGGTTTATGGCAGGCTTCTGGGCATCGGTGCTAAGCCTTGCAGGAACGCTGGTTAGCTTTATAGGCGCGTACTTTCTCACAGGGCCGGTTGTAAACTACTTTGAGCGGGCAAACAGCTGGGTTACCCAGGCTACGGCATGGTGGGACGATGTATTCGTGTTGGTTCCCAGCAACTCAAAACCCTATGACCCGAACGCAGTGGCCGACTTCTTCGCAGGCATTGATTCAACTCCGTGGCTCAGGCCGATTTCAGCGCTTATCAAGGACCGCTTCCTGGAAATTGAGGCCACGGCAGGCCCGGCCGCAACGTGGGGAGCCATTCTGTCTTCTTTGATGGCGCAAATCCTGGTGTCAGGCATAGTGTTCTTTGTGCTCCTGACTCTGGTTAGGCTTGCCTGGTCGCTGTTTTCAAGGACGCTTGCCTTTGCCTCTGCATTATCGTTTCCTCAAAGGTTTTTTGGAGGCGTACTTCAACTGGGGCTTTCTCTCATATGGCTCTCTTTGATTACAGGCGCATTGTATCCCTTGGTGGGGTTGGAGATTCTAGGGCCCGTGAGAGACATAGTTGCTTCCTCGCACCTCGTAGGGGTTCTTTTAGGCATATACCAGGTACTGATTCCTGCTGTGCTATTACAGATAAGCCCACAACCGTGATCAGGAGGGAGGTTTGGGTATCATGCTGTTGAACCCTCCCCTGAGGGCGGGGGATGTTATAAGGCTGAAAAAACACCATGCATGTGGCAATGATCTATGGGAAGTACTGTTTGCAGGCGCAGACGTGAGGCTTAAGTGCACGTCATGCGGCCGGGTAATTTTTATTGACAGGGCCAAATTTTCGTCAAGGTTTAAAAAACGGATTGAAGTAGCAAAAACTGGCAAATAGGTGTTGTTAGCCTTGAGTTTGGTGATACAGAAGGCTATAATTATCTTTGCGCCGGTTGAGCGACACGGAGGAGAATCTCCGGTTACTCCCGCCCCTTTAGGGGCCGCTAAAGTCCATGGGAGGAGGTATAGAATGGTGCGTACTTATGAAATCCTGTTCATTGTGCGTCCCGATTACGATGATGAGCAGATTGCCTCGATCATTGCCAGGTACACGGACGTCATCACCAATCAACAAGGGGTAGTTTCCACTGCCGAAAAATGGGCCAAACGCAGGCTCGCTTACGAAATCGACCGTGTAAGGGAAGGAATCTACATCATCATAATCTTTGAGGGTTCTTCAGGTTTGGCCGACGAACTGGATCGCCGGATGAAAATCGATCAAGAGATTCTGAGGCACATGATTTCCCGTACTGATCATGTAGCCGGCACGGAACTTAAGCCGCGGCGGCCAAGAGCGCGAACCCAGGAGGGCAAGCTTGGGCGGGATACAAAAGGCCAGGCAGCAAAACCAGAAGCCGTTGTTGTCAGTGACGATACTTCTGAAGAAGATTCAAGCGAAAAGTAAACTTAATCAAGAAAGCATTTTGGAGGGGAGACAGTGCTCAACCGGATAGTGATAATAGGAAGATTAACCAGGCAACCTGAGCTGCGGATTACTCCCAGCGGGGTTTCTGTTACCACGATTACCGTTGCAGTTGACCGAAGGCCAACTCAAAGTGGCCAAAAAGAGACTGATTTTATCGATGTAGTGCTTTTTGGAAGGCTGGCCGAGGTTACCTGCAGGTACATGGACAAGGGGCGTTTGGTGGCAGTTGAGGGCAGGCTTCAGAGCCGCAGCTACGAAACAAAAGACGGCCAGCGGCGTAGGGTTTGGGAAGTTGTTGCCGACTCAATCCAGTTCC
This sequence comes from Candidatus Fermentithermobacillaceae bacterium, assembly GCA_012842105.1. Classification (GTDB taxonomy): domain Bacteria; phylum Bacillota; class Sulfobacillia; order Fermentithermobacillales; family Fermentithermobacillaceae; genus DTU015. The sequence goes on from DUTL01000314.1 coordinate 3,754, forward strand.
TTGATAGGCCCAGGAACCAGGATAGCGCGACTTCAGATTCCGCCCCTAACGCCGGGCAGCCTCAGGGCCAGGAGCCGCCGACGTTTACAGAGTAATTATTGTAATTCCCAAACAGATTCGTTGAAGGGGGTTTATGGTTGCGAAGAGAACATGGGCGCAGATCACGCAAGCGTGTATGCAATTTCTGTGTAGACGGTATTTCATATATTGACTACAAAGACACAAGCAGAATGCGCAGGTACATTACAGAACGGGGCAAGATACTGCCCCGGAGGATAACCGGTAACTGTGCCAGGCACCAGCGCCTTCTGACAAAGGCGATTAAGAAAGCAAGAGTAATGGCGCTAATGCCATACAATATCGAGTAACCGGTAAGCGTCAGGCCGGGCGCCTGTGAAGCATGGTTATTGCCTGGCCTGGCGTTTGAATATTATTTTGGGGGGCGTCAGTTGACCCAACACAATACGAGAGCCCTGGTTGAAAGCGCACTCTTAGCCGTTCTGGGAACGATACTGGTATTGCTCGGAGAGTACGTACCGTTCATTGGCGTTGTCGCTCTGTTTTTGTGGCCTCTTCCATCGGCCCTGGTGGTTCTCCGCCACGGTATGCGATGGGGAGTAATGGCTTCTATTGTGACAGCACTGTCATTAACATTGTTCATGAATTGGGCCACTGCTCTGGGCCTTTGGGTTCTGTTCGGCCTTACAGGGTTGGCGTTTGGCTATGCAGTAACCAAGGAGTATTCTCCTGCTAAGATCATTGTGGTTACAAGCGGCGCCTTTCTTATAGGCCTTTTCACCACTTTCCTGTCCATGTATATTGTTACAGGACATTCACCTATGAAACTTATTGACGAGTGGATAAGGGCTATGCAGGTTTCAGCGGAGCTCAGCGAAAAGATGCTAGGCCCTAACCAGGTTTTAGAAATGTTCAAAGATTTTGACGAACTGAAGGCTCAACTTGTTCGGATGCTGCCTGCAGCAGTGCTTTTGTCGGCATTATTCCAGTCTTACCTGAACTTTGAAGTGCTGAGGCGCGTCTTAAGCAGGCTTGGCCATGACCTTGAACCGTTGCCGCCGTTTTCCAGGTGGATTCTGCCTGAGTACATCGCTCACGGTGCGATCATCAGCTACCTGTCAACCTTGCTTGGACTATACTACAATGTTCTCGTTGTGGAGCAGGTAGGCCAGAACATATTCGCAGCGCTGTCAATTTTACTGCTGCTTGAAACAGCTTCGGTAATCTCATACTTCTTATCGCGATCTCGCGTCCCGCAGATCTTTTCGGTGTTGATAATCTTCTACGTTGCGGTCACTCCTGTTCTCAGCATGCTGGCGGTGCTTTTTGGTATCATAGATATACTTTTCGACTTCCGTCAATTGAGATATGGTTGGTTAAATACTCTTTAGCAGTCAAATTTGAGAAGGCGGGAGCATTATCTTATCATTATCAAAACAGGGCATGATCCGCGGGGCTACACCCCTTGCGGGGGCGCTTTGGGATTTGGGAAAGGAGGAACAAAGATGGACGTTGTTCTCAAACAAGATGTGGCCGGTTTGGGCAAAGCCGGCGATTTGGTGAGCGTTAAGAGCGGGTATGCCCGGAATTACCTTATTCCAAGGGGGCTTGCGGTACCTGCAACTAAAAGCACGTTGAAACAGCAGCGGAACTTGAAAGAGGCTCAAGAACAGAAAGAAGAAAGGCTCATAACAGAGGCCAAAAACCATGCTGCAAAGCTCCAGGGGAAAACCTTAGCATTTTACGCAAAGACAGGGAACGGCCGGATTTTTGGGTCTGTGACTTCCCAGGACATTGCATCTAAGATCAAATCTTCGTTTCACATACCGGTAGACAAAAGAAAGGTTTTGCTTTCTGAAAACTTGAAAGAACTGGGTTCACATAAGGTACAGATCCAGCTCCATCCTGAAGTGAGGGTTGAAATTACCGTTGACATACAACCGGAAGGGGGACAATAGGGTGACTCGCAAAACCACGGATTTCCCGGGAGCCAACAGTGAGGAATTGCTCAAAAGGCGTATTGGCGCCATGTTTAGCTTTCTTGCATCTGTTTACGGGCCTGAAACCCTTGTGTTAAAAGCCGGTAAATTGGGAGCTCTCAAAGGAATGAAGTCTCACGACCTTCTCCAGCAAGTGGTTGCGCTGCAGAAGGTGGTTTACGAGGACCCTACAATCGGAGCATCTCTTTCCATAGACGAGATCCCGGGTATTCTGGAGGATTGCCAAGAAGAGATCGCCGATCATATTGCGCGCCATTCCATTGAGCAGGAAATCGAAGATTTGGTATCCAGGAAAATGCAGGAGAAACATGAAGAATACCTTAAGGACATCAAGAAAGAAATCCTGCTTGATAACAGCAGCCCTGAAACTGAGCAGACACAGAAAAAACTCAAGACGCTTGTGAAGTTGGAAAAGCGATCTCTTTCGCGATCAGCCTTGACTATCCTCAGGCCCAGGTCGCTGAAGCATATTGTGGGGCAGGACAGGGCAATAGACGCGCTTCTTGCAAAGATAGCCAGCCCGTACCCTCAGCATGTTATCCTGTACGGGCCTCCGGGCATAGGCAAAACTTCTGCGGCCAGGCTTGTGCTTCAAGAATCAAAGAAACTGCCGTTTTCGCCCTTTGCCAGGAAAGCTCCTTTCATAGAGACAGATGGGTCCACTTTGCGGTGGGATCCAAGGGAAATAACCAACCCATTGTTAGGGTCAGTGCATGATCCTATCTATCAGGGGGCAAGGCGGGACTTCGCCGATGGGGGTGTTCCGGAACCCAAATTGGGGTTAGTTACTGCTGCAACAGGCGGGGTGCTTTTCATAGACGAGATAGGTGAAATGGATCCTTTGCTGCAAAACAAGTTACTCAAGGTGCTTGAAGATAAACGTGTGTTTTTCGATTCCTCGTACTACGATCCTGACGATCCACGAGTGCCTGAGTACGTAAAGCGGCTGTTCAGCCAAGGGGCGCCTGCGGATTTTGTGCTGGTTGGGGCAACTACAAGGGATCCAGAGGAAATCAGCCCTGCGCTTCGATCAAGGTGCGCAGAAGTGGCTTTAAGCCTTCTTACAGCTCCTTTTACTATCTTTACGATATGGGCCGGTGTAAGCGCGTCAAAAAATACTTCTGCGCACCTTGATCGAAGCGCAGGGCTGATTTCCTCTGGATCCCTTGTAGTTGCCCCAACCAGCACGAAATCCGCAGGCGCCCCTTGGCTGAACAGCCGCTTTACGTACTCAGGCACTCGTGGATCGTCAGGATCGTAGTA
>DUTL01000315.1 GCA_012842105.1 Candidatus Fermentithermobacillaceae bacterium
CCAAACATGTTTTATATGGCCGGGCTGTCCATGGGGCTGTCGGAAAGGCCAACTTTGCTGATAGCCGGCCAAGAGAGCACCGCATGTTTCATCATGCCTGAACTGGAGAAGCAAAAAGGCAAAGCTGTGGCCCGTAAATTGAAAGATGAAGGGGTTCACACAAGGTTTGCAGTGTACTCCTATACTGACGAAGAAGGCCCCCAGAAGGCGTTCGACGAAGCTCTGAAGCCTCGATCAGGTTCATGGGCATTGGAATACACGAGTTTCAGGATGCTCGAGTACTCACTTATGAAGGATGCTATAGGTGATTTTTCCTGGACCGACGCAGGCGAGATCATGAAGCAACTCAGAATGGTCAAAGATGAGGGTGAACTTTGCAACATGCAGGAGGCTGCCAGGCTCGCAGACTTAGGGGCGGCTATAGCCAGGAAACTGCTGGCCCCGGGCAAACGGGCTACTGAAATAGCCCTTGAGATAGAACGGCAGCTGAAGATGGAGGGGGCGAAGGTTGTTTCAATGTCTCTGGCAACCGGGGCGGACACTGGAATACCTCATGCAGGTACCGGTTCCCGGGTTATTGAATCAGGCGGCCTGGCCTGGCTCGATCTATGTGTCAATGTCGGCGGCTACTGGTCTGACATTACCAGGACCTATGCAATAGGCGAGATTTCAAGCGAACTCAGACGGATTTATAAAATTGTGGTAGAAGCTCAGGAAAACGCCAGATTGAAGGCAAAGCCCGGTATGACCGGGGCCGATGTGGATGCTCTGGCCAGAGACGTAATAGCCGGTTATGGTTATGGAGATAAGTTCATACATAGAACCGGCCACGGGCTTGGGCTTGAGATACATGAAGAGCCTTACGTGGTTGCGTCAAACAAGACTCCCTTGCCTGTAGGCTCCACATTTACCATTGAGCCTGGAATATACCTCCCCGGCAAGGGAGGGGTTAGGGTTGAAGATGACGTTGTGCTTACAGCCACAGGAGTTAAGAGCCTTACTAACTATCCCCGGAATCTATTAGATGAGTAGTTCATGTTGATCAATGCACCGCGCCTACCCCGGATAATGCCGGAGTAGGGCGGTGCCCTTTTCAAACCGGTGGGCATGGGCTTGTTTGGCCTGGTTGCATCCTGGTGCATGTATCAAGAAGCTTTAGCCTCGGGTTAGGCAGATGAGTTTTCCATAATAAGGGCCCTGCAACATTGCAGCCGGTGCGGCAAAAAGAAGGAAAACCCATGGCTCTCTTCGAATGAATACCAAAGCATGAGAAGTTGCAGCGCAGTGTACAGGCAATGGGAGATTGCTGTATAAGCATGGGAGGTTGATCTTTCTTTGAGGAGATACTTCAATGGAGATCCAGGCTCTGGTAGATGATCTGGCCAGGTTGATAAAGCGGCCGATTACCGTTGAGAATACTGACAGCAGGCTTATTGCCTATTCGGCGCACGAATGGCCTGTGGACGCAATCAGAATGGAGACTCTTCTGAGAAAAGGCGCTTCTAAGGCTACCATAGACGTGTTAAGAAAACACGGAGTATACATGTTAATCGACTCATCCCCCGGTGTAGTGAAGGTCAAGGCAATACCCGCAATAGGTTTTACTTCAAGAATGGCAGCGGCTGTGCGTTCAGGCCGTGAGGTGGTGGGCTACCTGTGGGTAGACGACGACGGGGTTCTCCTTTCGGCCCAAGACGAAACCGCGATTATGAAGACGGCAAGGCTGCTTTCAAGCAAAATCAGCAAGCTTGAACCTGTGAGTGAAGCCCTGGAGAATGATGCGGATTCTCTGGTTATGGAAATCCTGTCGCCGGCAGGCGGAAAGGCAACCTTGTTGGAACACAGGGCAAGGTTACACGGTTTGCAGCTGTATCCGCCGTTTCAGGTTATGGTTTTGGCGGGCAAGGCTTCCCTGTTGCCACAGGGCCTTGGAGTATTGAGGCGGCATGCAGAAGGCTTTCTTTTGCAGGAGGATGTAGAGGCTATAGCCGGTATCTATGAAGGTGACGTAGTGATTGTGGTTGCAGGAGAGCCTTCCCCTAGGGTAAGACAGGTTGCCCTGGGCCTGGCACGCCATGTGGAGGCTACCGGGTTTCCTGTTTCCGTGGGTATTGGATGTTCTTACAGAGAACTTTCCATGGTCAACAGGAGCCTTCAAGAAGCATCTGAAGCCATCAACCTTGCTGCCGGCTTGAACCTGCTTGATCAGGGGCCCTGCTTTGATTATGGCCAGGCAGCCCTTGGTGATTTGGTAATGTGTATGCCTCACTGCAAAGCAAGACGTACGTACGGCAGAGACGTGGTGAGGAAAATAGCTCTTTATGACAGGCTTAACGGTGCCGAACTGCTGAAAACCCTTGAAGCCATGCTTGACTGCGGGGGCAAGCGGAAGGACGCTGCAGAATATCTTCACGTTCACCCCAATACCGTAGACTACCGGCTTCGAAAAATTGAGAAGGTGACAGGCTTTCCTTTGGACGATCCGAGCATGAGATTGGCGGTTCACTTATGGATAAAGGCCCTTAGATATTCAGGGGATCAAGGTGAAGACCAGGCATGATGCCGGGCCGGGATGGTCTTGGCTCATCAAAACGCCGGGTTGAATACGAAGCCCGGCTGCATTCTGAATGTTGCGATCTTGAGGTGCCTGCCAGAGGCATTTTGCTTTCCATGTTGAATCTGTATGTACGTGTATATGTAGGCATGTAGTTCTTGCAAGGGAGCGGTTTGAATGGACCAAATTCTAAAACGGATTGAGGAATTTGAACGCCGGCAGCAGAGCCTGCTTCATGTGTATCAAGCGCTATCTAAGCAGATCGATGACTTGATGTGGTATCAAAAAGTGGGCGATATGGCCAGCATCGACAAGATAACATTCATTGGGCCTCCGCCTGCCAACCCTTTGGCCCAATCACCTCAAGACAGGGGTAACCCCCTGAAGATTGAGGCATACACTTTTGCTCCCCGCAATGCAGAAGCCGGGCGGAAGTACCCCCTTCTTGTGTTTGTCCATGGCGGCGTCCATGCCAACTTCGCGTCAGGTTCAGCTAACATAGTCCGTGAACTCTTGAAGCAGGGATATATTATTATTGCCCCTGAATATCGCGGCAGCACAGGGTATGGTGAACGGTTCTACGAGTACATAGACTATGGCGGGTTGGAAAACGAAGACGTGTGGGAAGCAAGAAACTGGATGGTGGACAATGAGCCTTTGGTAGATGCTGACAGAGTCGGCATTCTGGGTTGGAGCCATGGCGGTATGATCACGTTGATGAACTTGTTCAACCACCCGGAGAGCTACAAGGTAGGATATGCCGGGGTTCCGGTTAGCGACTTAGTAGCTCGTATGGGATACAAAACCGAAGGTTACAGGCAGCTGTTCTCTGCAGGCTACCATATCGGCAAAACTGCATATGAGGACGTTCAGGAGTACAGGCGCAGGTCTCCTGCCTGGAATGCCGGGAAGCTGGAGACTCCGCTTCTCATTCATACTTCCACTAACGATGAGGACGTAAACGTTCTTGAGGTTGAGCACCTGATTAAGTCGCTTAAAGCATACGGAAAGGATTTTGAGTACAAGATTTACGACAATGCCCCTGGCGGGCATGTGTTCAACAGAATAGACACGAAATTGGCCAGGGAATCAAGGGCCGAGATCTATGCATTTCTCGCCAGGCACCTGGATCCGCCCTGCCCATTGGATCAGGCTTAAGAGCCAGGTTTTCAGGCGGCCGGGCTCAGGTTATCAATGGGGCCAATCATTTGCTAGGCGCACAAATCCTGTGCTATACTGGGTTAGCATAATGTTAAGGATGCTTCAAACATCGAGGAGATTTCGTCGGAGTGGGTTTTGGCCAAAACCCACTCTTTGTATGTTGTCGGGGTGATTAACGTGGGCCGAAGGGAAATACTGAACAATCTTTTTGAGACTTTTGGGCCTATCGTCGAGAACATGGGGCTTGAGTTGCTCGACATTGAATTTACATCTGAAGCCGGAAGGCCAATCTTACGCGTGACCATATACAAACCTGAGGGAGTTACCCTGGACGATTGTGTATCAGTAGACAGAGCCGTAAGCCCCATACTTGAGGAGATGGATCCTATCCCCGGCAGTTATAGCCTGGAAGTTTCTTCTCCCGGGCTGGAAAGGGCTCTCAAGAGAGACAAGGAGTACGAGATCTTCAGTGGCCGTGCTTGCAGGGTGAACCTCTACGGCCCTATTGACGGGAAACGGACGTTCGAGGGGGCCCTGATTGGATTGGGAGGAACACAGGGAGAAGAAGCAGTGATTATCAGGGGCGAACATGGAGAAATAGCCTTGCCCAGGAGGAATGTAAGCAAAGTTCAACTGGTTTACCAGGAAAAACCGTTATAACGGGTAGAAGGGGGGCGGGAGGAATTAACGGGGAAATAATGAGTGCTCTGGATCAACTCGAGCGAGAACGGGGCATTTCAAAAGATGATCTTATAGAGGCCATGGAAGCTGCCCTTTTGTCTGCTTACCGGAAGCATTTTGGCACAGCGGAAAATGTAAGAGTTCAATTTGACCGGGAGACTGGAAACATCAAGGTCCTCTCCCGCCGTGAAGTTGTATCTCAGGTCAAGGATCCGCACAAGGATATCTTGGTCAGTGAAGCCAAGAGGAAAAGTGCCAGATACCAAGAGGGAGATTACGTAGAAGAAGAAGTTCATTCTCAGGGTTTTGGAAGAATTGCCGCCCAGACTGCGAAGCAGGTGGTTATGCAGAAACTTCGCGACATAGAGCGGGGCATGATCTATGAGGAGTTCTCTGAGCGCGAAGGAGATGTAGTAACCGGCCAGATAATCCGCGTTGACAGGGGCGTTGTAATTGTTGATTTGGGGAGGGCGGAAGGTTTTATCCTGCCTCAGGAACAAGCCAGAGGCGAGCGGTATCGCGAGCGAGACAGGATAAAGTCCTATGTGCTTGAGGTGAAGAAGACCTCCAAGGGCCCGCAGATTCTGTTGTCAAGGACGCATCCCGGCCTGCTGAAGAGGCTCTTTGAACTAGAAGTGCCTGAGATTAGAGATGGAGTTGTAGAAATCAAGGGCCTGGCCAGGGAAGCGGGCTCAAGATCAAAAGTGGCCGTGACGGCAAACCTTCCTGAAGTTGACGCCCTCGGAGCTTGTGTAGGGCCAAGAGGTTCACGGGTTCAGGTGATTGTACAAGAACTGCGAGGCGAGAGGATAGACATTATCCAATGGGATGATGACCCTCAAGCATTTGTCGGAAACGCTCTGAGCCCTGCAAGGGTAATAGGTGTAGAATTGAACCGTGCAGACCGGGTTGCAAGGGTGGTAGTTCCGGATAACCAGCTTTCTTTGGCAATCGGGCGTGATGGGCAAAACGCGCGGCTTGCTGCCAAACTTACAGGTTGGAAGATTGATATAAGGTCTGAGCGCAACATGTAATACGAAAACTGAATTCAACTGGAATAGGGGGTGGTAGCCGTGCTCAAGAAGCTGCCTCAGAGAACTTGCCTTGGGTGTCAGAGGGTAAGGCCGAAAAGAGAGATGCTCAGGATTGTTCGAACTTCAGAGGGTAAGGTTGAGTTCGATCCTACAGGCAAGAAGGCAGGCAGGGGCGCCTACGTTTGTCCGGACAACGATTGTCTCAGGCAGATGGCTAAGAAAAAGCGTCTGGGAAAGGCCCTGGGTGTGGAACCATCCCCTGATTTAATTTCAGAATTGGAACGTTATTTGGAGGAGATTGAGAGGAGTTCAGAGTGAGGAGGTGATTTCGGATGGCAAGACGCATCCGTGTTTATGAGCTTGCAAGGGAACTTGGAGTGGACTCGAAAGTCTTAATAGCTAATCTAAATGAAATGGGGATGCAAGTAAAGAATCATATGGCCGCTTTAGATGAGAAGGTATGTCAAGACGTACGGCGCAAGCTGTCGGCGGTAAAGAGCCGTTCCGAAAATGTGCAAAAACCGGCGCGAACTACTACCGGAGGGGGTAAGCCCAGGCAAAAACAGGTGCATTCCCAGGATACTCAAAGGCAGGCGCCTGATCGTAGTGCTCGCGGCGAGGCCGGGGGTAAGGCGGGCCGCAGAGAGGGAGGTAGCGAGCCCCGTGCCCGGAAAGCCGGCCAACGGGGTTCAAGCAAGAAAAGAGGCTTCAGGCCCAGGGACCGCTCTTATCGCAAACAGGATAGGCCTGTGATAGGTGCCAGGCGTGTGGTTATCCAGGGTGACACTGCTGTAAGGGAATTGGCAAGTTTGATGGGTGTACCGGTCAGCAATGTGCTGCGCACGCTAATGAGTTTTGGGGCACTGATAAGCATTAATCAGGATGTGCCCATGGATTTGGCCTGCAAAGTGGCAGAGAAATTGGGTTGTGTGGCTACTTTGAAACAACCTGAGAAGACCATTGAGGAGAAAATCGCCTTTGAACTGGGGCGGCCTGATGATCCTGAGAAGGTGGAGCCAAGGCCTCCGGTTGTTACCGTCATGGGCCACGTAGACCACGGCAAGACATCGCTGTTAGATGCCATAAGGAACACTAACGTAACTGCAAGAGAGGCCGGTGGGATAACTCAGCATATAGGGGCTTCTTTGGTCAGGCACGAAGACAGCAAACTTATTTTCCTCGATACGCCCGGGCACGAAGCTTTTACGCAAATGAGGGCCAGAGGTGCAAAGATTACTGACGTGGCAGTACTTGTAGTGGCTGCCGATGACGGTGTTATGCCTCAGACAGTAGAGGCCGCCAACCACGCGAGGGCAGCTGAGGTGCCGGTCATTGTTGCCATGAACAAAATCGATAAACCTGCAGCAAAACCTGATCGGGTTAAGCAGCAGCTGGCGGATATCGGGTTGGTTCCCGAGGAATGGGGAGGAGACACTGTAGTAGTTGAGGTGTCAGCCAAGACCAGGCAGGGGATAGACGAGCTTCTGGAAATGATATCCCTGGTAGCCGAGATGCAAGAACTAAGAGCTGATCCTACGCGTAAGGCCAGAGGTTACATTATCGAGTCTGAGATAGACAAGGGCCGCGGCCCGGTAGCTTCAGCCATAATCAAGTCGGGAGTGCTCGAGGTAGGCCAGGTGGTTGTGACCGACAGCACCTGGGGCAGAATCAGAGCCATGTACGACGGGCGTGGAAGGCAAGTTCAAGAAGCAGGGCCGTCTACACCTGTGGAGCTGGTTGGCCTGGAGGAACTTCCCCAGGCGGGAGACACTTTTCTGGCCGTTGAAGATGAAAGAATGGCCAAACAAGTGACGGAAAAGCGCAGGCTTCAAAGACGCGAACAAGAACTGTCTACCAGCCGCATGAGCCTGGAAGATTTCCTGAAGATGCAAGAGGAAGAAGAAAGGCGCGAATTGAAGCTAATCATAAAGAGTGATGTTCAGGGCTCTTTAGAAGCGATTTTGCAGGCTTTCGGCAAGATGAAAACAGATGAAGTCAGAATGAGAGTGCTTCACTCAGGCGTTGGCGCCGTGATTGAGTCTGACGTGATGCTTGCCAGGGCATCCGATGCCAGGATTCTGGGGTTCAACGTGCGTCCTGATGCCAATGCCAGAAACGTTGCCGAGGCTGAAAGCGTAGAGATACGAAGCTACAGGATCATATACGATCTTCTGGAAGATGTTGAAAACATGCTTAGGGGCCTTGTAAAGCCCAAGTTCGAGGAAATCGTATTAGGAAGGGTGGAGGTACGGGCTACATTTCGTGTACCTAACATCGGAACTGTAGCAGGATGCTACGTTACAAGCGGTAAAGTAACCCGTGGTGCAGGTGTCAGGCTCTTGAGGGACGGAAGAATTGTATACGAAGGTAAGATATCTTCCCTTAAGCGGTTCAAAGATGATGTTTCCGAGGTTGCTCAGGGTTATGAATGCGGAATCGGGCTTGAACGTTATCAGGATGTGAAGCCAGGAGATGTTATCGAAGCTTTCGTCATGAAGGAAGTACAGCCGGCTTAGGGCCCTGTTTAGCCGATGGAAGTTGGGGTATATGAATTGGCTGGCGAGGTTGGATATATGGTAGTTGGGCAGTGCCTGGTTGATATAAGGCTTTTTGGAGTAAACTCGCTAAAAGAGAAAAGGCGGGTTATGAAAAGCCTTATCACCAGGCTTCGCCAGAAATTCGGTTTGTCGTGTGCAGAAGTAGGTGCAAACGACAACTGGGGCAGGTCGTTTTTGGGCATAGCAATTGTCAGCAACCAGGGAGGCCATGCCAGGGAGGTATTGCAGAGGGCCGTTTTGTGGATTGAAAGCAACATCGATGGCCAGGTGCTGGACTTCCAAATTGACATAATTACATGACTGCGGGGTGGTGCTTGTGGCACAAAGAAGACAGAGAATAGCAGCATCCATTCGCGAGGTTGTGTCAGAGCTCTTATTAAGGCGTCTTAAGGATCCGAGGATTGGGTTTGCCAGTATTGTTAACGTAGACGTCAACAAGGATCTGTCTCTGGCCAAAGTATATGTTAGCGTATTGGGATCTGATGAAGACAAGG
>DUTL01000316.1 GCA_012842105.1 Candidatus Fermentithermobacillaceae bacterium
CAAGTTCGACTATGAATGCTACACTTAATCCAGGATAAGTTTATGAAGGAAGGGACATCATGAATACTCCTGCTGAAACAGTGTATGAAACTACAATAAGCCACATAGGCGCCTACGAAAACAAGAGAGTTGAACTTAGAGGCTGGCTCTATAATAAGCGTTCATCAGGAAAGATCGTGTTTGTGATCCTGCGTGACGGCACAGGAATAGCCCAATGCGTTGCATCCCAAAAGGACGTAGGGGAACAGCTCTTTGCCTGGCTAAACCGGCTAAACCAGGAGTCAAGTTTGATCGTACAGGGGATTGTGAGAAAGGACTCCAGGGCTCCCGGCGGGTATGAGGTAGGCCTGACCGGCTGCACCATTGTGTCGGAAGCCCTTGACGACTATCCAATCAGCCTCAAGCAACACGGGGTTGAATTCTTGCTTGACAACAGGCATTTGTGGATGAGAACTCCCCGCCAAAGAGATATTCTCATGATACGGGCTGAGATCGTGAAAGCTTGCAGGGATTTTCTCCATAGCGAAGGGTTTGTCAATGTGGACGCCCCAATACTGACACCGTCTGCATGTGAAGGTACCACGACTCTGTTTTCCGCCAAGTACTTTGGAGAACAAGCCTATCTGAGCCAGAGCGGGCAGCTGTACAATGAAGCAGCTATCATGTCATTGGGGAAAGTGTATTGCTTTGGGCCTGCGTTCAGGGCGGAAAAATCAAAGACCCGCCGCCACTTAACTGAGTTTTGGATGGTTGAGCCAGAAGCAGCTTTCATGCGATTCGAGGAAATGCTTGGCCTTGAAGAGAGAATGGTGTGCTACATCATAGAAAGCGTACTTGATAACTGTGAGTCTCAACTAAGGGAAATAGGCAGGGATCCCCGGCAACTGATTAACATCAAACCTCCCTTCCCGAGGATTACCTATACAGAAGCTGTTGAAATGCTGACACAAAAGGGGATAGCCATAACCTGGGGGGAAGATTTCGGCGCTCCTCATGAGACAGAGATAGCGTCTGAGTACAGCAAACCCGTATTTGTTACTCACTACCCGACAAAGATAAAAGCTTTCTATATGCAACCTGCCCCTGACAACCCTGAAACTGTTCTGGGGGCCGATCTTTTGGCTCCAGAAGGTTATGGAGAAATAATAGGCGGTGGCGAACGAATATATGATTACAATTTATTGCTCGAAAGGCTCAAAGAACACAATCTCCCTTTGGAAGAGTACGTATGGTACCTTGATCTGAGAAAGTACGGCGCTGTACCTCATAGTGGTTTTGGAATGGGAATAGAACGTGTTTTAGCCTGGATATGCGGCCTTGAGCATGTGAGAGAAACAATCCCGTTTCCCAGGATGATAAACAGGCTGAGGCCATAAGCGCGAAGGAGGTAATATCGTGGCTGAGGAGGTCATGAATGGTAAACACGAAAAATTAGCAGAACTCGGCGAGACGATCAGGGCGCGAAGGGAAAATCTGGGATTATCTGTTCAAGAAGTGCAGGAGAAAACCAAGATTCGTTCCAAATACCTTATGGCGATTGAAGCGGGAGACGACAAAATTGCACCGGGCAAAGCTTACTTCCGGGTGTTTCTAAAATCCTATGCCGAGTTCCTGGGTTTAGATGGCCTGGAATTTTCGCGGATCTACAGTGAGGTGTCAGAAAACAAGAACCGGTACAGGCCTCATGCTGTAGATATTCCTAGAACCCCCTCTAATGAACGGGCGGGTGGGAAAAGGCGGAGAGTCCGCAGGAAGAAGGGTATGGGCTGGGTAGTCAAGGCCCTTATAGCCCTGGCTCTCCTGGCTGCTGTTGGCTGGGGAGTTGCAAGGTTATATGACCACTTCTTGCGTTCAGAGGATCCAGGCGGAATTGCGGCTCCGGAAAACGGCAACGGTACCGGCAAGATTGGAGACGATCCTGAGCCAAATGAGGGCAACTCAACAGAAGGACCTGCCGTTGGGGCCAGAGTTGAGAGGTCTGATCCCAGCGAGGAAGTTACTGTTTTCAAGATCAACCAAACACCTTTGAAAGTCACCCTTGAAACTTCACCGGAAGAAGGCACCAAGTGCTGGATTCACGTAAAGGCTGACGGAGAAACGGCCATGGAGAAGACTATGGGGCCGGGAGAAACCGTTGATATTACCGCGGAAAATGAGATTCAGGTAAGGGCCGGCAAACCATGGGTGCTTTCATTGAGGTTGAACGGGCAGGATCTGGGCGTAGGAGGCCCATACGGCCCGGTTAAAGACCTAATATTCAGTTACGATCAAGGAATATAGCTATTAAGCATCATACCATCACGATGTTTCCCATATGATGTTTTTGATCTCCTCGAGCACTCAAAGTGGTGGTATGGTATGTCAAGTTTTCGTGTCAAGAGATTATGCGCTGCATGCATTCTCATAAGTGTGGTGTCTGCGTGGTTTTGTGTGGCAAAGCCGTACCTGGCTTGCTGCAGCCCGGCCATGTCGGCAACGCTTCCTGAGGTGTCTGCAAGGGCGTCAATACTGATAGAGTGGCAGACAGGTACTATACTATTTGAAAAGAGCGGGTTTACACGAATGCATCCCGCCAGCCTTACAAAAATGATGACTGCCCTTTTAGCCGTGGAACGAGGGCGCCTGGAAGACATGATCCATGTGTCCCGGGAAGCCGCCTCTCAGCCCGGTTCGTCAATGAACCTCAGGCCCGGAGACCTATTCAGCCTGGAAGACCTGCTGCATGGGTTAATGCTGGTATCAGGCAACGACGCCGCATGGGCCATAGCAGAGCACATAGCCAACGGGGCAACCTCCGACTTTTTCGCCCTGATGAATCAGAGGGCGAAGCAACTGGGAGCAATCAACACCAGGTTTGAGAATCCGCACGGCCTCACCGATCCAAATCATTACACAACCGCATTCGATCTGGCGATAATTGCCAGGGCATGTTTGAAGCACCCGTATTTCAAATACCTTGCTGCAACCAAAGAAAAAGATGTTATTGAGGCGGAATCAAGCATAGTGTTGTCCCTTCAAAACACCAACAGGTTGCTTTGGCTTCTTCCGGGAGCTGATGGGGTAAAGACAGGCACCACTCAAGCTGCCGGCCAGTGCCTTGTGGCATCTGCAACCAGGGATGGAATGCGCCTTTTGGCGGTTGTCCTCGATAGCCTGGACAGGTGGCATGATACTTCTAAACTCCTGGAATACGGCTTTAGCAACTTCCGGTTTGTGAAAGTGGTACCTGCAGGAGATACCCTGGTCACATTGCCCGCATCACGTTCAACTGAAAAACATGTTCCGGTACTTTGCCTCACGGATCTGAGCGCATGTATACCGAAACACACTTTGGGCCTCAGGATCGAAGTGGATTTGCCCAGCAGGGTAGTTCCTCCATGCCCTGCCGGAACAATAGTGGGCCAGGCAACCCTTTGCTTGGGCAACCAGGTAGTAGGCTATTCAGATCTAGTCGCAGGCGTTTGGGTTAACCCCAAAACACCCCTTCGCGTCGTGGTATACCTGGCCTCGAAAATCATAACATTGCTCTGCAATTTAGGGCTTTTGTGAACCGGCCCTGCGGTTCATGGTGCATCTACCGCATTCCTCGGATGAGGGAAGATAGGCTGACCAGTGAAAATTCCCGGCCTTTGACATATCGGGCAAGCTCATCAATGTATTCAGGCTTGGGTACCATACCCCTTTTGCCTACACGAACGATGAGTATGTCGCCGGACTTGAGAGAATCTCCGATTTTTTTGACAGCCTTCTCCGGCTTGCCCCTAAGCGCTTTTCCGTCAACAGAACCTTTGACTGAGTAGAACCCTTGCTCAAAAGCAGCATTTATCAACTCTGTGTTGAAGCGGCCTGACGGAGCGTAGAAAAATGGCATGGGTTCCGAAATCCTGATTAACGCATCTCTCGCCCGGCCCAGGTTTAGCTCGATCTCCTCATGGCTTAACCGATCCATTGCTCTGTCGTCAGTGCCTGACAGCCCAAACTCATGGCCGCTTTCAATTATCTGCTTAATCAGGGCAGCCTGGCTTTCTGCAAAAGTTGCAGAGAAGAACCACGTGGCCACAATGCCATTTTCGTCAAGAACTGAAAGACATTGGCCAACTGCGCCTGGTTGTGCCTGAAATACTTCCACAATCACTCCAATTGCAGATTCCTGGGTGTTTACGTTTACCAAAGGCGCTATTTTGGCAGCAACACCTGGGTCCCGGACTGTAACGCCCATCCTTGCGCCAAGAATCACCAGGGCAAAAGCGGCAAAAAGCAATATTCTTTGACGATGGCGCGGTTTCAAGCGGATAAGCAATCAAACCCCTCCTTTTTTTGGGCAGGGTGCAACAGCAAGACATTTCAACCGCTTATACTTATGAGCGCAAAGCCATAGGTATAACAGTGTTCAGGAAGTAACTTGCGTTTTGGAGATGATTTTGTCCAGGCGGCGCTTTCTGGACATCACCGGCCCGGGAACACAGGATCTTGCCTGCCTGCAAAATTCAATGCATTGCAGTACGATTTGGAATGATGTCTCAATGTCTCCCAGGCGAATCTCGTAGTATCTGGCAAGCCACAGGTAATCTTCGTACTTTGCCTGGTTGCTACCTATTAAGTTCTTCCAAACACACGCAGCATTGTCCCAGTCACCCTGCTTCCTCATTACCGTGGCCAGCAAGCGCCTGTGGCCGGCCGCACCTTCAACCCGAGAGGGGCTAACGTTACTCAATGAAGCTTGCAGAAACCGCCTGGCAATCTTGAGGTCGCCCCGGCGCATATATAGTTTTCCCACTCCGGCCAGGGCAGGTGCATCTTCATAGCGCTCATAACCCTCCAAATACATGCGGCCCATGGCCTTCAGAAGGCCTACCATGTCCAAGATATCCATGCGGTTGTGCTTAAAGACTGTGTCTAAGACAGAAATATCCCGGTCTTGCTCATACATGAAGTAAAGCGCCGGTATCATGTGGCCGGGTATATCATCTAGGCGCCTGGCCCCTAGAAAACGTTCCACAGATGCCTTGAGGCTCATTCCATACAGGGGATGCCTTCCGAGTTTTCGCACCAGCGAATAGAGGTCCAGATGCCTCTGGTTGGCGAATCCCTGGATAAGGTTGGCCATACCGTTAATAATGAATCTGGTTTGCAAGACAGGCACATCGAAGGATTTGCCGTTAAACGTAACAAGAACCGCAGACGAGGCGATCTCTGCAGCAATTTCGGTGAGCATATTCTCTTCTGATTCCCGTTCATCGAGGAAAAACTGGGTAACTTCAAATTCTGAATGTTTCCACTTGCCAAAACCTGTTAGAAAAGCAACAGTGCCTGCTCCGAGAAGCCCTGTAGTCTCAATATCGAGGAACACCGCTTGATCGCCTGCAGATAGGCCTGGTTTCTCAGTTCCATCTTGGCAGGCCGCCAGGAAAGATACCGTCTCCAGGGCCGCAGCGCAGAGCCATTCAATTGAACCGGCGCCGTAAGTCGTCGTGTATATGCTGAAACCCTGTTTCCTGACTACTTTTGGTTTGACGGGAGGATAAATGTCGTGGCAAACACGGGATGTGTCCCTGGCGCCAAAACCCCGGGCTGGTTCGGAAGTCCGGGCAGGCAAGCTAGCATCCACCTTACCGGACGTACTGTGCTTTGCCTGGATCTCCTCAATACGCTTTCTCAGTTTCTCTACGATATCCCGGTTAGTCAAGTTCAAACCCCTGAGTCATGCTTCTGAGCACTTGAATGCACAATTGTTTGACACCTTCACCCATTTGCTGTTCCGGGCCTGTACATCCAGGGCAACCCTTGTGGCACGGGCAAGACGTAATAAGGTCAAGGGAAGCTTGCAGAATATGTGGCAGCATTTTGAACGCCTTTTCAGCCAGGCCCACACCTCCTGGGTAGGAGTCATATAAGTACACTGTAGGCCTTCCGTCATAAACGGAACGCACCTCCACTGCAACCCCCAGGTCTTTCTTGTCGCTCATGAGAAACAAAGGAGCGACGTTCAACAATACGTTTGCAATTCCCGATAGCATGCCGCCCATAACATGAGGGTCAATGTGCCTCGTGAGTTCATTCGCGACGCCAAACCACATGCCTTGAGTATGCAAATTCATCTCTGGGATGCTTATCTCTCCTGAACCCACATTCTCATTGGTATAGAACTTGATCTTCTTGTAGATCGTAGCAAGCGCCGTGACGGAAAGCTCGCCGAACATAGGCCTTACAGTAAGAAGGTTGCAGGAATCATCAACAGATATGATTTTCACGCCTACAGCCAGGTTTGCGTCAGTGTAGTAATCCACATCAACCTGTTTCACGTAAGCTTTCCTGGCTGGGTAGTCCAGTTTGATGACATGGTATTGCCGGCCCTTATGCATGTAAATGGCCTGGTCATGGATTAGCATTGGGGCTGAAACCCAGTCTACTTCGCCTATAACCTCGCGGCCATGAGTGGTGTCTATCACCACGAAATTCTCATTTGTTGCAGACCGCAAACTGATTCCGGCTGCAGGAAACGAGTCTGATGACCAATTCCATCTAGATGAGCCTTTATACAAAATCTTCTCCTCAGCCAGGTGCTCCAAGATGTGTTCAATGTTTGTTGCACCCAGTCTCTGGGGAATGCCCTGATCATGGCTGAACGGAAGCTCATAAGCTGCACATTTTACATGTTGCCCGAGAATGTAAGGATTGTCAGGGTTAATAAGCGCATATTCCGGGCTTTGTGCAAAGAAATAATCAGGGTTATTCACTATGAAGCGGTCAAGGGGAGAGCCTCCTGATATCAGAATGGCGACGGACTTTCCTTGTCTTCTTCCTGCCCTGCCGGCTTGCTGCCAGGTACTTGCAATTGTTCCCGGATATCCTGCCATGAGCACTGCATCAAGCCCCCCTATATCAACTCCCAGTTCCAACGCATTTGTGGCAGCCACTCCTATAATGTCCCCGCTCCTGATGCCTTTTTCAATTGCCCTTCTTTCCCTGGGCAGGTACCCTCCGCGGTATCCCTGAATCTTGTGTTTCTCAAACTCCTTATTGTAAGAATCTCGCAAGTACTGTACGAGTAGTTCACAGGACTTACGCGACTTTGCAAATATCAAGGTTTGGATGTTATCTTTCACGAACCGCGATGCAATCCTCGACGCAGCGTTTATTGAAGATTGCCTGATTGCACCATCATCACTGAGAGCAGGTGGGTTGTAAAAAATGAAATCCTTGTCTGAAGTAGGTGCGCCGCTTCTATCAACCACTGTTACCGGGCCGCCGGTCAAAGCCAGGGCCAATTCCCCTGGGTTTGCGATTGTTGCAGAAGCCAGGATGAATTGAGGTTTTGCACCGTAAAAGCGGCATATTCTATTAAGCCGCCTGAGGACGTTAGCTACGTGGCTTCCGAAAACGCCTCTGTAGTTGTGCATCTCGTCTATGACAACGTATTTTAAGGATGTGAACAGCTTAACCCAGGTGGGATGATGGGGAAGAACCGCCTGGTGCAACATATCCGGGTTGGTGATGATAATCTGTCCTACGTCTTTTGCAAGGCGCCTTTTGTGCGCAGGTGTGTCGCCATCGAAAGTAAAACCCTTTATTGAAAAGCTGCCCAGCTTACCCAGTTCTTCAATCTCAGCCAATTGGTCCTGGGCAAGGGCTTTGGTAGGAAATATGTACAGAGCCCGAACTCCACTCCTGTTAAGCATGGCGTTCAATACGGGCAAGTTATAACACATGGTCTTGCCTGATGCAGTAGGTGTCACTACGCATATATTTTCGCCTTCTGAAATCAGGGTGTAAGCTTGGTTTTGGTGGGAATACAGAGCTTTTACGCCTTTGCCGGCCAATGCCTGTTTCAGAGCCGGATGCAAATCGCCTGGAATATCAAGGTAAGAAGGCGGCGTTGCGGGAAAATGATGCCATGCAGTTACACAAGTGATAAACCGGGGATCTTGACGGAACTCGGCCAGGACATGCCCTACGTCTTTGCCGTTCATATACTGTCTGCCTCCCTTATGTTGGGCCAGATCCGTTTTTTTCCTGATGAACATAGGCTTCTTATCAGGTAGTATCTAAACATAACCACGTTATGTCAAGGAAGAAGGAGGACACCATTAATGCCAAATCTTAGGTTTTCGATTGCTCCCTCAACCAAACTCACAGCAACCATTGTGCTTTTGCTAACCATTCTCCTTATTCCTATTCGAGGTTACTCGGCACCTCTCCTTCGACTAGGACATTACGGAGACAATGTGTTAGCTTTGCAGAATATGCTTTCGAATGCGGGTTTCAACCCAGGGCCTATCGACGGAATCTTTGGCCCGAAGACTCAAACTGCAACAATGGATTTTCAAAGAAGCGCAGGTTTGGTTGTTGACGGAATTGCAGGCCCTGTTACGTGGAGCGCTCTGGAAAGGGCAAACGGAGTCTCGCGGGGGGCAGGCCCTCTAAGAGGAAGGATCATTGTGATAGATCCAGGGCACGGCGGCACCGAACCCGGCGCAGTATCCTATTGGGGTGATAAGGAGAAGGATTTTACTTTGAGCATTGCAGGCAAGGTCAGGCAGTACCTGGAATCCCAGGGCGCCCTTGTAATTATGACGAGGTACGGTGACTATTCTCCCGGCAGCGATTGGTCGCCTCCTGCCGACGATCTTCTTGCAAGGGTTTCCATAGCTAACTCCAGAGGGGCTGATCTCTTTCTCAGCATACATATCAATGCATATCCGAAGGACCCCAACATATCAGGGGTGATGGGTTTCTACAGGAGCGGTTCGTGGGAATCGCAGCAACTGGCGAAGACGCTTGCCGGTTCCGTATCAGATTCTACAGGCCTCAGGTTCATCGATACTCAAAGAGGGCCGTACTACGTGTTAAACCACACATACATGCCCGCAGCATTGATCGAAATAGGGTTCATGACAAACTGGAACGATGTAAGCCTCTTGAGGCAGAACTGGTTCCAGGAATCTGTGGCAAAAGGTCTGGCAAGAGGAGTAGGCGAGTTCTTGATTCGCTGACCTCCAGCGCCGGCTTCTCGCGTTGCTTTGGACTGGCGCGTATATAGTCCCTGGTTGCAACTTTGAGGCGAACCGGTACCCGGATACCCGAAGGTTTCCGGGTACCGGTTGGTTGTTCGGCCTGTAGTCAGGCAAATACAGGCGGTTTTGGCAAACTGTTTGCCTGCGCCCATCTATTACCTTAGAAGACCCCGAATATGATTGATATACTTATGTCAACTGCGCGTATTTTTAGAATTTTTGGGGAGGAAGGCCGGGACAACATGTCCATGAGAAACATACGTTGGAAATATGTGCTGCTATGGGCTTTGATGGCGTTATCTGTACTGAGCCTTGGCAGTTACTGCTATAGAGCTTATGCTTTGCAGCGGCCCCTTGAAAAGAGGTTGGCACAGAACCCTGACGTTATCAGGGCTCAGATTTCATCTGTTCATGACAGGGCCACTATTACAATTGGCCTCAAATATGTGGACAACCTTTCTTTGTCCTATTCACTGATTGAGAAGGAAGTCCAAGCAGCGTTAGGCACGCGGGATTATGAAATAGTGCTCGAAGACAACTCCGGCGAAATCTTGGAGGGGGCATATGCGTCCATTCACTATTATATAGAAGAAGCCAGAGTGCGAGGGAACTTCGGCGAAATGGCGGACAGATCCCGGGCGGCCCTGGAGGATACAGGTATAGAGGATTTCAAGCTGACTGTAGATGGCGAAAACATCTATGTTCAGATGCGTCTGAATGATGAGTACCTCTACCGGGTGAGAAATCTGAAATACACTAAGGGAGGCGCAGAATTGTGAAGCACAAAGAATTGTTGGTGGGAACAGCGCTTGGGGTTCTGGGCTTCCTGGTTACGTTGAGGGTCAATGTGTGGCCTGTACTTCTTGTATGCGGGCTTGGATATTTCCTGTACACCTCAGGCGGCCAAATCAAAGGCATCGGCAAGAGCAAAGTAGGAACCGTTGTAGGCGAGGCTTCTACTATTAGGTTCGAAGATATTGGCGGGCAGAACGTTGCCAAAAGGGAATTGATAGAAGCGCTTAAGTTTTTGCGTGACTATGAAAGGGCTAGCAGGTTGGGAATTCGCCCGTTGAAAGGAGTGTTGTTGTCGGGCCCTCCGGGAACAGGGAAGACGCTCCTGGCAAAGGCCGCGGCCAACTACACTGACTCTGTGTTCATCTCGGCCTCCGGTTCTGAATTCATAGAAGTTTACGCGGGGCTCGGCGCCCAACGAATAAGGGACTTGTTCTCAAGGGCGAGGAGCCTTGCCAAAGACAGCAAAAAATCAGGAGCGGTAATATTCATCGATGAAATTGAAGTGCTTGCAGGCAAGCGCGGTTCTCAGGTTGGCCATTTGGAATATGACCAAACTCTTAATCAACTTCTGGTTGAAATGGACGGCCTCCGGTTTGACACAGGAGTGAAGATCCTTGTAGTAGCCGCCACCAATCGTCCGGACTTGTTGGATTCTGCCATTATGAGGCCTGGAAGGTTTGACCGCACGGTAACTGTAGACCTTCCGGACAAAGAAGGCCGCTTAGAGATTCTTAGAATTCACCTTCGCGATAAACCGGTTGCCGGTGAAGTTAGCCTTGAAAACCTTGCGAAGGAAACATTTGGGCTGTCAGGAGCTCATCTTGAGAGTTTGTGCAATGAAGCTGCCATCAACACATTGCGCAGGGGCGGGGCAACCATAAGTTCCGGCGACCTTACTGAAGCGCTTAACAAAGTGATCCTGGGGGAAAAGCTTGAAAGGCGCCCGTCAGATGGGGAGATGCAGCGTATATGCGCCCATGAAGCAGGCCATGCCGTAGTCGCTGAAACAATAAGGCCTGGGTCTGTTGCTCACATAACAGTCTCACCCAGGGGCAACGCACTGGGTTTTGTGAGGCACTCACCGGCTGAGGACAGGTACCTTTATCCTAAAGAAGTGCTTGAGGAAGAGATCCAGATTCTTCTTGCCGGTGCCGCTGCAGAAGACTTGATGTTCGGCTCAAAAAGCACCGGAGCCGCCAATGATTTCCGAAGGGCCCTTGACATCGCCAAGAGACTTGTTATGTACGGAATGTCGCCAATCGGGGTAGTGGATAGAGAAACAGCATCGTTGGATCTCATTGCAAGGGCCACAAACGACATTATCAAGAGTGCAGAGATTTCTGCGGCGAGAATTCTTAATCGGTACCGGGCCGCACTTGTGAAGCTCTCGGAGCAGTTGTTTGAGAAAGAGACGGTTTCAGCGGCTGAACTTAGAAATTACCTTGATGTGCCAGGCAAAGTCTCATGGAAATGGAGGAAACCACCTGCCCGAAAGAGTAGAATAAGAAGAGGGGTTTGAACGTGAGTCTGTTTCGGGGGTGGTGTTTTGCACGCAGAAATTCTTTCAATAGGCACTGAACTGCTACTGGGCGAGATCACAGACACAAACGCCCAGTATATTTCTTCACGCTTGAGAGACATTGGGGTGAACGTATACCGGAGGATTACAGTGGGGGACAACCCGGGAAGGCTTTTGTCCGCGTTTGAAGATTCAATCCAACGGGCGGATGTTGTCATAGCAACAGGAGGTTTGGGCCCTACTGATGACGATGTTACAGCCCGGTGTCTTGCCCTGGCTTTGAAGCGCAATCTTTCATTTGACGAAAACGCCTGGGACAGCATGCGCAAGTTATTCATAGAGCGCAGGTGGACAAGTACCGGTTCAGACAGAAAACAGGCATACATAATAGATGGTGGATTTTTTATTCCAAACCACGTGGGTACGGCTCCCGGACAAGGGATCATGATCGATGGCAAACTTGCCTTATTGCTTCCCGGGCCTCCTTCTGAAATGAAACCTATGTTTGAGAACTACGTTATCCCGCTCATCAGAGAACACTTTCCGAGCCTGGCACCCATTCATTATGTAAACCTGAATATTGCAGGGCTTGGAGAAGCAAGAGTGGCTGAGGCATTGGCAGACCTATTGGGCTGCCCTAATCCTACAGTAGCTCCGTATGCAGGTGCGGGCCAGGTAAGGCTTAGAATAGCTGCCCACGGTTGTGACAAGGGCGAGGCTCTGGCCATGATTTCCAAAGTAGAAAAAGAAGTGCGCCGGAGACTGGGCCATCACGTCTACGGCAAGAATGAAGAAACCCTGGAGATGGCCCTGGGAACATTGCTTGGCAGAATAGGGCTCACTTTGGCTGTAGCTGAGTCTGTAACCGGAGGCCTAATATGCCACCGGTTAACTGAGGTACCGGGCAGTTCCAAATATTTCAAGATGGGGATGGTTGCCTACAGCCCCAAAGTCAAGATTGCCAACCTGGGGGTGCCCCCAGAGGTTGTGTACAGAGACCAATCAGTAAACGAAGAAGCAGCAGGGTCTATGGCGGAGAGTGTCAGGCTTCTCGCCGGTACCGACCTGGGGTTGGCAACTACAGGATTTGCTGGCCCTGAAGGAGGCACCCGGGACGAACCTTTGGGTACAGTGTACATAGGGCTTAGCCACAAAAAGGCCGGAATCAGCATACACAAGCTGATCTACCCGAGTTCAAGGCCAAGGGCCAAAGCATATGCCGCTCAACGAGCTCTGTATGTTCTGTACCGCTTTCTGGTGGAACACTATGGAAAAAGGAGATAGGACAGGATGACAGCAGGTGTTTTTAGGGGTTTCGTGTCTGTACCTCTCTCTCCATGCATAAGAGCATTTCTTCAGGATTTCACATCAGAGGCCAGGCAGGCTCTTTCAGAGTGGCGGTTCGTATCGACTGATAATTTGCATATTACGCTGCAGTTTCTGGGCAACCATGTGCAAAGGGCAATGATCCCCGAAATCCTGAAGGTGATCGCACAATCAGTCACAGGTATAGCCCCGTTCGATCTATTTATGGGGAGCGCCTCGGCATTTCCCGGCAGGGGTCGGCCAAGGGTCTTGTATGTAGGGGCGGGGCAGGGAAATGACAATGCTGCAAAACTCGCAGGCAGTGTAAGGTCAGGACTGAGCACCCTCGGTTTTGAGGAGAACAAGCCATTTCAAGCTCATGTTACTCTGGCCAGAAGAAAGAGGGGGGCGTGCCCGGCCAATAAGCGCGCCAAAGTTTTCAATGAACGTGGTATCTGGGAAGCGATGTTTTCACAATTCAAAGGTAAATGTCTCGCAGAATCGAACCACACCGGCCTCCACTGGCGCGTTTCAGAAGTGCTTCTTATGGAAAGCACGTTGTACCCTCAGGGCCCCGTATATTCAGCGCTGGGCCGTGTACCATTGCTGTCACGGCAATAGCGAACATATGTGTAATTTCATTGCCCCTTGTTCCGGCTGATGTTATACTTGACTGGGAATGGACTGCCAGGGTTTCAAGGCGACTCTAAGGAGTGAAATATATATATGTTAGAAAAAGAAAAGGCTCTGGAGTTGGCGGTTGCTCAGATAGAGAAGCAATTCGGAAAAGGTTCAATAATGAGGTACGGAGAAGCTTCTCTGAAGATGGCGGTGGATGTCATTTCAACCGGTGCCCTGGCGTTGGACATTGCCCTTGGAATCGGAGGCATACCTCGTGGGCGAATCGTTGAGATCTACGGCCCTGAAGGTTCGGGCAAGACTACCGTAGCTTTGCATATTGTTGCCGAAGCGCAGAAGGCGGGAGGAATTGCCGCATTTATTGATGCTGAACATGCTCTGGATCCGGTGTATGCCAGCAGACTAGGCGTTGACATTGAAAATCTCCTTATTTCCCAGCCTGATACCGGAGAACAGGCGCTGGAAATCGTTGAAGCTTTGGTTCGAAGCGGTGCGGTGGATTGCATCGTAGTAGACTCTGTGGCAGCTTTGGCTCCTCGTGCAGAAATCGAAGGTGAAATGGGCGACGCTCATGTAGGCCTTCAAGCGCGGCTCATGTCTCAAGCTTTGAGAAAACTTACAGCTGTGGTGTCCAAGTCAAAGTCAACTGCCATTTTCATAAATCAGGTACGAGAGAAGATTGGCATAATGTTCGGAAATCCTGAAGTTACTCCTGGCGGAAGAGCCCTGAAATTCTACTCTTCTGTGAGGCTTGACGTAAGAAGAATTGAAAACCTGAAGCAAGGCCCCCAGACCATAGGCGCCAGAACCAGGATAAGAGTAGTGAAAAACAAGTTATCTCCGCCTTTTAAAGATGCGGAAGTCGACATAATCTTTGGAGAAGGCATTTCGCGGGAAGGCTCGCTTTTGGATGTGGGTGTTGAGAAGGGTATTTTAACGAGAACGGGCACCTGGTATTCTTACGGAGACATACGCCTTGGCCAGGGCAAAGAAAACTCCCGGGAGTTTTTTAGAAATAATCCTGAGATCAGTCAAGAAGTAGAAGCCAAGATTAGGGCTCTGCTGAACCCGGAGAAGGCTGATACAGAGGCTGATGGTGATTCAAAAGCAAAATCCGGTAAACGCAGTGGGAAATAAGACGCCTATGCATGCTGCTCTGAACATTCTATCAAGGCGGCAAGTCAGCACAGGCCAGATGCGGTTCATGCTATCGCGAAAAGGGTACGCACTTGATGATATACAATCGTGTATTGAGAAACTTGAGGGATGGGGTTATCTTAACGATATGGTTCTTGCCAGGAATATTCTGGGTGCAATGATTCGAAACGCTCCATGTGGCAAGAAACGCTGTTTTTACGAGCTCAGGAAACGGCGGTTTGATAGGGATCTTGCGGAAACACTGATCCAAGAAGCATATTCTGAGTTTGACGAACGAGACCTGGCGCATGCTGCAGCCAAGCAGTATGCAAAAAACAAGACCAAATGGACTTTGAAAGACAGAGAACGCCTGGCCCGATGGTTATTTCGCCGGGGGTTTACCGAAGCAACCATATTGTCTGTAGCAAAGACATTCGGCCGGGTAGGTGACTATGAGTAGCCGTACGAATACTGGCTTTACCTTGAGGATACCTGGGTAATTGCATTGATACGTGATTCTGGAAATGCTGTAGTGACCTGTGTTGTGACACATTCAGAGATTACCGGTTTGCGTAATCTTGTGAATATTGAGTGATAGCGTAACTTCACAACTTGCTGTTGCTATATGTAGATGAGATCTACCCGGTATAACAGATTTGAGCCAGTAAGCCGAGCGTGCTGCTCGGCTTTTTCCGTTTTCGGAGGAGGTGACAGCAATTGCAGTATATCTGGTATGTTGTAATGTTTGTTTTTGGGGCTTCAATAGGATACTTGCTTCGTAGAATCATTGGTGAAGCCAAGATAACGTCTGCAGAAACCGAAGCTAAGAGGATACTCGATCAGGCCACAAAATCTGCCGAAACCAAACACAGGGAAATTCTTCTTGAAGCGAGAGACAGCGCGCAAAAACTCAGGGCTGAAATTGACAGGGAGTCACGGGAAAGGCGCCAGGAGATACAGCGCTTTGAACGCAGGCTGATCAACAAGGAAGAATCCCTTGATCGGAGGCAAGAATCCCTGAGCCAAAGGGAAGAGGCCATGTCAAGGCAGGAGAAAACTTTAGTAAAGAAACAGCGGGAACTCGAGGAATTGCACGAATTATCCATTAAGGAGCTTGAACGAATTTCTGGGCTGTCAAGAGAGAGCGCCCGCGAGAAGATCCTCCAAGAGGTTCGTGAGACTCTCAAAGGAGAAAGTGCGAGGTTAATCAGAGACGCTGAAACGCAAGCAAGGGCTGAGGCAGAGCAAAAATCACGGAGCATAGTGGCCCTGGCCATTCAACGATGTGCCGCCGATCATGTAGCGGAAAATACCGTCTCTGTAGTTGAGCTGCCAAACGACGAGATGAAGGGTAGGATAATCGGAAGAGAAGGCAGAAACATCCGGGCTCTTGAGACGCTTACAGGAATTGAACTCATAATTGATGATACTCCTGAAGCCGTTATCCTGTCGGGCTTTGACCCCATAAGGCGAGAGGTTGCACGGCTTGCACTGGAAAGGCTTGTAGCCGACGGACGGATCCACCCTGCACGTATAGAAGAAATGGTGGAAAAAGCTCAAAAGGATGTAGAGTCAATAGTAAAGCAAGAAGGTGAGCAAGCAGCGCTTCGCCTCAGCGTTCACGGGCTTCATCCAGAACTCATGAAACTGCTGGGACGGCTGAGGTTCAGGACAAGTTATGGCCAGAATGTGCTCAAGCATTCCATCGAGGTGGCACAATTGGCCGCAAACATGGCCGCTGAAATCGGCGCCGACGCAAGCATTGCCAAACGGTCAGGGCTTCTTCATGATATCGGAAAGTCAGTGGATCACGAAGTAGAAGGTTCCCACGTAGCCATCGGAGTTAACCTGCTGAGAAGGTATAGGGAATCGCAAGGCGTCATTCGTGCCATTGAAGCTCATCATGGTGATGTAGAGCCCCAATCAGTGGAAGCTTTCTTGGTGGCGGCAGCCGACGCAATATCCGCTGCGCGCCCAGGTGCAAGAAGAGAAACTCTGGAGATGTACCTCAAGCGGCTTGAAAAACTTGAGGATATTGCCAATTCGTTTGACGGAGTGGAGAAGTCGTATGCAATCCAGGCAGGCCGCGAAATAAGAATTATGGTCAAGCCTGAAAAAATAGATGATATTGCATCAGTCACTCTGGCACGGGATATCGTCAACAAGATCGAAAAAGAACTGGAATATCCCGGGCAGATTAAGGTTACTGTGATCAGGGAGACAAGAGCGGTAGGTTACGCCAAGTAATTGTCTGTGCAATAATGAGGCGCCGGACTTGCGTTCCCAGGCGGCGTCTCTTATATGCACCCAGCCCCACAATTTGAGAAAAACGGAGTACATTAATGTCTGACAAGATAAAGAGCATAGCTAATGAAGGTGCGCGTATGAAAAAGCGCAGGCAGGTATCTCAAGAGGACGTTGAAGTCCTGGCGGCGCTGCTCGTGGCTTTTCCCCAGATCTCAAGAGTCACTTTTGATCCTGTGGAACGAGGGTTGAGCCTGGCCTTTTTATGCCAGGGCCCTGTCAGTGAGCTGAAACGAGAGCAACTTCGATCACTGTACCTGCAATCCATAGACGTTTACCTATCACTTGCAGAGCAGAAGAGCAGTAAGGTTTGCTGCTACTGGGAAACCATAGACGAATTTCACTCTTTTCATGTGGAAAGAGACGTTGCTTCGTTATCTACCAGTGAATTGAGCTTAACTGTGTCTTTGGTGGCCGGAGAAGTTCCGGTAATTTCAGATCTGAATGAACCAATTGCCCCTGAGGCCGAGTTTTCCTGGTCTTCCAGACTGTTTTTGCAAGAAATCTTAGAGAGGGTTCGAGAGTTAAAGTGTCCCAGGAAACTGGTTGCGCTACGCGAAGGCGAGAGAGTGATCGTATTCCATAAGTGAGGTATATTAATGAATTTGCTTTTCATCGGTGACGTATTTGGCTCTCCGGGACGCGCGTTCTTAAAGGCAATGCTCCCTGAACTGATTGAGAACTACCAGGTTGATTTCACAATAGCCAATGGAGAAAATGCAGCAGGAGGGGCAGGCCTTACCGGAGCAGTGGCCCAGGAACTGTTCTCCATGGGTGTAGACGTAATAACGTCGGGAAATCATATCTGGGACAAGAAAGAGATTTACCCTGTCATAGATTCAGAAAATAGAATATTAAGGCCGGCCAACTATCCTCCAGGCATTCCAGGCAAGGGTTCGGGCATTTTCACAGCCAGGGGCAGTACTACTGTAGGAGTGATCAATGTCTGCGGCAGGGTGTTTTCACCCCAAAGCTTCGATTGCCCGTTCAGAATCCTTGATGGGGAAATTGCCAAATTGCGAACTATTACTCCTGTAGTGGTCATAGACTTCCACGGAGAAGCGTCCTCTGAGAAGATCGCTGCAGGTTGGCATGTTGATGGAAGGGCCAGTGCATTCTTTGGAACTCATACCCATGTTCAAACCGCCGATGAAATTATTTTGCCCAATGGTACCGCGTACATAACCGACGCAGGCATGACAGGCAGCTATGAAGGAGTAATCGGGGTGAAGCGAGAAGTAATCTTAAAGCACTTCCTGACGCAATTGCCTGTCCGGCATGAACCTGCCAGAGGGAAGAGGCAGTTATGCGCAGTTTACTGTGTGATACATCCTTCAGGTAGGGCTGAGAGAATACAGCGTATCATGATAAGAGAATGACAAACCGTTTCAACCAGGCAGAGCGGAACGCAAACGTTAGCTTCCAAATTCGGTAAATTCTACTTGTCAAATAGGAGAATTGCCATTAGAATGGAAACACACCAAGATTCGGCAGTTTGATTGTAGGTTGTTTACAGATACAGCAGTCGAGCAATTTTACTTTGGAGGGATAAGATTGGGAGTAACCTTCAACGGACGTGGTATCTCGGCGATCTACGTTGGTTACTCCCAATCTTATCCCTCCAAAGTAAAATTGCTCGACTGCTGTATCTGTAAACAA
>DUTL01000317.1 GCA_012842105.1 Candidatus Fermentithermobacillaceae bacterium
CTACTCCCCTGGGCCCCACGGCCATCCAGTCAAACAACATAAGATAGCCCGCCGGCCAAAGAAACCTGGAGCTTCTTCGGCCAGGCTTGCCTGCACAACATAAAACCTAATCAACAAACAGCACCCCATCTGCAATACCGCCGGCCTGCTCGATCTCGTATCCGGCTGCTTCCATCAATTCGCGCGCCTCATCTTTTGACAAATCATCTTTGTCAGCAAGAGAGAGTTTTTCAAAACCGGGGCCACAAGTAGCCTTAGCTATGACAAACTCAAGTCTGTCTTTGCCAACTTTCATAAAGGTACAAGTGTTCGACAGTTCATCTTCTTCACTCACCTGGTTCAGGCTGTGGCCGGTTATCCTGAGGCACATCATCTCTCCGCTCTCAAGGCGCTTAAACTCACTGTAGTTGCGGACAATTACCTGTCCCTCACGTTCAGTGAATGTCTCCATCTGGTGAACTTCCCCGGACAGATCGCAACTGCCATTCTCCACCA
Source organism: Candidatus Fermentithermobacillaceae bacterium (assembly GCA_012842105.1). Lineage (GTDB taxonomy): Bacteria > Bacillota > Sulfobacillia > Fermentithermobacillales > Fermentithermobacillaceae > DTU015. The sequence continues at coordinate 496 of DUTL01000317.1, forward strand.
GCCGGTCGCCGGCTTTCATGCTCGGAGCAAAACCATCCTTTTCCCTGATGTAATCACTTCCAAAGGTGATCCTTGTCCCATCTTTTTCCACATGCCCGGGACGGCCGGATAGAAGCAGGTTACCTTCAAAGCGCCCATCAAGGTTTTCCGGGTTCAAAGCGTCATATGACGTACCCGAAAGCAAATCAACATCAACCAGCAGCAAAATTCTTGGAGAAGTCACGGCATACCCGTCAGGAGATTCATACCGGTTAATAGCAGCCTCATGGCTGTCCATGAGGCCATCCCATGCATCATGAAAATCCTTGAGACTTGTGAAGCCGGGTGGGGTCTGAACATCAGCGTTGCCAGTGCCGGCCGGTGGCATTTCAGTGCCATTGCCTGTAGTGCCGGAATCCGAACCGGGTTTACAACCGGAAACTGCCACAGACACGCATAGAACGAATGATAATACGGCAAAAACGGCTATCCGCAGTTTCATTCACGACACCTCCAATCCATCCCTGGGACAAAGGTTCTTCCCATAGCCGGCCAGGCGCTTAGCAATATCGTGGCTTTATCCCCACTCCTGGTGAAATCATAGCTGCAAACGGTGTGTTGTCGAACCCTGTGAACTTGGGTCCATTTCGTGAATTACCTACCGTTCTGTGTATTTTTGGAATATAATAGCTGCAGATGAACTCCCCTGGCGGCAGGGCGATCTGATTTACAGATCTTCCATGTTTCATCCAGTTACAATTATGCAGAACGTGAAAGCGGTTTTAATCACCCCACGGGTGATTCGAAGGCAACCCAAAGGGTGATTTTAGGGTGATTTCTGAAGAGAGGTACTTTTTATGTGATTGGAGGTACATAATGAAACGGGTTCATGCTTATCTTTTAATCGCAACCCTTTTGGTTTGCAGTGTGCTTGCAGGGTGCAGCCACGAATTCGGGCTTGACCCAAAGAAACCTGTAACCTTGACTCTCTGGCACAACTACGGCGGCGTCATGATGGCCACCATGGACGAATTGCTGGAGGCCTTCAACAGTACTGTCGGAAAGGAAAAGGGCATTATCATCAATTGCACATCCATTAACAGTTCCGCTGTGCTACAAGAGAAACTGCTCATGGCGGCCAAAGGCGATCCGGGAGCCCCTGAACTTCCCGACATTACCACCTGTTACCCAAAAGTTGCCATCACCCTTGCCGAAAAAGGTTTGCTTGTAGATCTGAACGAGTATTTCAGCCAGGATGAGCTTTCCCAATACGTAACCTCTTTTGTCAATGAAGGCAAATTTGACGGCAAACTTTACGTGTTTCCCATTGCGAAGTCGACCGAGGTTTTGTTTCTAAACCAAACACTTTTTGATCGTTTCTCCAGGGCAACAGGCGTAAGCGTAGAAGGCCTTTCCACCTTTGAGGGCATTTCAGAAGCTGCAAGCAGATATTACCAATGGACAGATGATCAAACACCAGACGTGCCAAATGACGGCAAGGCCTTTTTTGCAGTGGATTCGCCTTTCAACCTTATGCAAGTGGCAATGGAGCAGCTCGGCAGCCGTTTCGTCGAAGGCCAACAGCTTGTTACCTCTGGCAATGTATATGGCCATATCTATGAAGCGCTGTTCGAAGTGGCCGTAAAAGGCGGCTATGCAATCTATGACGGATATTCTTCGGATCTCTCAAAGACAGGCGACGTCCTCTGCTCTATTGGCTCTACTGCAGGCATTTTGTTCTATGGCGACACCATTACATACGAAGACAACGTCACCGAAACAGTGGAATATTCGGTCCTCCCGTATCCTGTATTTCAAGGCGGCAAACATGTCGCCATTCAACGAGGCGGGGGCATGGCAGTAACCTGTTCCGGTAAGACCAAAGAATATGCCGCAGCAGTATTTCTCAAGTGGTTCACCGCTGCCGGCCAAAACATAAAATTCGTTTCTGAAACAGGATACCTGCCTGTCACAAATGCCGCTTTTGGCACTGTAATGGAAAGCGAAGCTGAAACAGTCGCCAATGACAACATTAGAAAGTTGCTAAAGACTGCTATATCCATGCACAAAGAATATGACTTTTACATCCCTCCTGTTTTTGATGAGTTTGACAGTCTTGGCCGTGAGATGGAAAGCAGCTTCAAATCAGCAGCACGCGCTGCGCGTGACGAATACCTTATTTTGCTTGAGACAGTCGATTCCGGTGAGGCGTACCGGCAAGTGCGAACCAAATAGGCCTGCAATAGGCCTACAGTCGGTGATCCTGAGTACAACGCCCCTTTCAAGGGCCACTGAACCAGATTCATATTATGTCACTTGGGAGAAGGTGCTATGGGAAGGCTTCGCCGCAAATTGAAGAAAACACTGATCGAAACGAGTGAAACTGGGCTGTCACTTGAATTGCGCCTTATTGGCCAGTTCATAATCTTCCTGGTAACCATAATGCTATGCATATCACTAATCCTGGTTGCCACAGGTGTTTTCAAAGCCGGGATGAAGCAAAACATCGCCTTGTTTGAAAAAGAACTGTCGCACCTATCCCAGGATATATATGATGATTTCGGAAATTTGTCACTTAGCAGCGTGTCTCTTGC
>DUTL01000025.1 GCA_012842105.1 Candidatus Fermentithermobacillaceae bacterium
CGGCTTGCCCTGGATTATTGGAGCTTCTGCAATGGCGGCTGCCGCTTTCATAACTGTACTCACAGGGCTCAAAGGCATCACATACGCAATTGGCTCTGTGGTGCCCTTTCTTCTAGCAGGAATTTTCCTCATCGCAGTGGGTGCGATATATGCAAATGGACTGTATATCGGAATTCCGCCGCCCGGGTACAGACCTCCTGTAGCACACTGGTTAGCGTCTGCATTAAACTACGTTTCCTATAACATTCTTATGGCAGCCCCTGTTTTGTCGGCCATAGGAGGTACACTGGGTTCGACAAGAGAGTCTCTTGACATAGCAGCCTTTGGAGCTTCGGGGTTAGGCCTCGGCCTGCTGTTTGTATACCTCACTGTAGTCTCGTCACTTCCCGGCATTGCGCACTACGAGATTCCCCTTGCCAGGTTAGCATCCCAGGTATGGGGGTTTGGACGGCCGTTGTACGTAACGATTTTCTCTGCTGAAGTTTACACTACCGCAGTCGCAAACCTCTACGGTCTTTCCGCCAGGCTGAGTTTTCCGGGAAGCAGAGGGTTTTTGATTACTGCGCTTGCCACTGCAGGAGTCGCGCTGTGGGCTGCTTCGGCCGGTTTCTCTAACCTGGTCAGGGTCGTATATCCGCTATGTGGCTGGGCAGGAACAGCATTCATTGCAGGCCTGGCCGTTTACCTTGTGAGAACATTCATTGTGAAGCGGTGATTACATAGGCACTTCAATGTGCATCATGAAGCGGTGATTACGCTACAGGGGATGGTACCGGCCCACCCCCTGTAAGATTCACTTATGTCTAAAACCTAAGCAGTTTCATCGAAAAACAGTAATCCAAACAATCCTAGCCGTGGCCTTCTTTCCAAGGTGCTGCTGTGGCAACGGAGCCGCAGCACAATATGGGTGTTAATCCAAAAATCCCATTCCCAACCTGGGCCCTGGTCTCGTCATCTGCAGCGCACTACAAGACAACGAAAATCCTGTGATCAATCATCACTTGAGAGGCTGTAGCCCTGCTTGCTCCATAGCCGCACTAAGCTGGGGCCTGTGCCCCTCTGCCTGTTTCCTGGCACTCTCCAGCGCTCTGCTGCTTGCGGTCTTGAACTCCTCGTCCTTAATAGATCCAAGGTTTATTTCGGCGTTCATAGCTGCTCCGCACACAGCCGCGTCCAGCATCAGAAAACCAACAGCAATGTCAGTTATCGCGTTTGGGTTCCCGTACTTGAGAAGGCCCGGCAAAAGCGCCATTGCTTCAATGCATGCATCCACTGTCCTCAGAGGAGATTCAGTTGCTCCGGTAAACGCTTCCTGCATTGATTTCCTTCTCTGGGCTTTTTCCGCCGCAGTGGTTCTCGGCATTTTGAAAGCGGCTTCAACCTTCCTATACGCATTGGCGTCTTCATCAGCCAAGGCCAGAAGCCTGGTATGTAACCTCTCAGATGCAAGCCGGATTTCTTCAAGTTTGTCACGGCCTTCAGTAAACCTGGGCAAGCTCAACGTAACTCCTGCCACCATTTGGAACAAGGCACAACCCATGGCGCCTGCAACTGCAGCTGCTGCGCCTCCTCCCGGTGCACCTGTAGCAGCTCTGAGATCATCCATAAAATTTGACAAATTCAACGGTGTCACCCCTTACTCCTGTAACTCACAAGCCAAACCCAACACCCGGTGATCTGAAGTTAAGTAATAAGATCCAGAATCCTTTGCCTTGAGAAGCCTTCCAGTTTCAAACGGGCAAAAGCTACATCCAGGAGTGCATCCAAAGGAATCAACCCGATGATTTCTGAGTTGACGATTTCCACCCCTCTGCTTGCAGCTTCCTCTTCAATCTTGCTAAATACAAGTTCGATGGGAGTAGACCGGTAGTCCAGAAGGTTCATGGTGACCTGGGCAAGCCCGGTGTCTTCCATGGTTATGCCTTTTGCCTGTACGTGAGGAAGGCCCCCCGATGATTCTCTTATGCGCCTTGCAATGGAACGGGCGATCTTCACATTGGGGGTACTAAGGTTGACGTTATACGCTACAAGAGGCGGCCTTGCACCGACAGCGGTAGCTCCGGCCATTGAATGGAGTTCATCAGGCCCAAAATCGGGTTTCCTGTCAGGATCGGACTTGATAGTTTCCTTGAGCCCTTCATATTCGCCTTTTCTAACATCAGGCAAACGCACTCTCTCCGGCCTGTTAGCAGCTTTTGCATAAAGATACACAGGTATAGCCAGTTCCTCACCGATTCTCCGGCCTACACGTTTCGCCATTTCCACACAGTCTTCCATGGTGACTCCCTGGATGGGAACAAAAGGTATCACATCGGTAGCGCCAATCCTTGGGTGTTCGCCATGGTGTTTCTCCATGTCTATGAGTTCGCCGGCCCTTTTTGCAGCAGCAAACGCCGCCTGTTCAACATCGTCAGGCGCCCCAATAAATGTAACAACTGAACGGTTGTGGCTCGGATCTGAAGACGCATCTAGTATGTTGCAGCCTGAATCCTTAATTGCCTTGAGTATTTCATCTAATACTGATTGGTCCTTGCCCTCGCTAAAATTCGGGATGCATTCTACCAATTTCCGTTTCATGTATGCAACCTCCTAACAGTTTGCTTCAAGCGCCTCCAGTGCCTCAAGTGTATTATAATCTAAAATTGCCGGGGCTGCAGGGCATAAATACTCAAGATACCGACACTCACCGTGCGCTTTGCACCTGGCTGCCAATACCGCTGAAACCTGCGGCCCCCCGTGGTGTACACTCTTTCTATTGCATGAATATTTTGTTTAAGGTTACTGTTCGATCTTCTTTTTATGCAGGATTTTGTGATGCGCTCGGCGAAACAAATATGAGTAAGCGTATTAATTGCATCGTATTGATTTCACCGATATTTAGATTGGCACCCAAATGTAGTACACAATGTCGACCCACGAACCCGTTAGAGTCAAGAGAGCAGTATCAAGACATAATGCAGCAAGGCGTATACATCAATAATCACTGCAAGGGGGACATGTGTTGTGGTAAGTGTACTTAGAATGCCAAGGTTTGCGCCCACAGTAGGAATGATACTGAATGTCGGTTGCCTGGGCGAATCAGAAGTTGTAGCAGGGGATAAAGGCCTGAACAGGCCGGTCTCAGGCGTAACCGTAATGACCACTCCTGACCCTTATGATTGGCTGAAACCAGGGGAACTCCTCCTCACTACAGGGTATACATTTCCGTCAGGCCAGGACGAAATATGCGAAGCAGTGAGACGATTCATTGATATCGGGATCTCAGGCTTAGCGTATAAAGAAGGCCGTTATATGCCCTGCTTGGCCAAGGAAACATTGCAGCTGGCCGACACATGCAGTTTTCCAATCTTGCGCCTCCCGCCAGATACAACCTGGACACGCATATTTGATTCAACATACAGGTTTCTGCTATCTGAGGCGCCACCTGCCCAGTTCACATCCAGGGAGCGCCCTGATCAGGAGGTTATGATTGATTTCGTAAGCTTCCTTTTGGATAACCTGGATTTGCCCTGTGAAAACATTGAGAAACTGGCAACAGACCTGGAGATCAAGGCGAATCCGAATTACTCATTATTCCTGATAAGACAACCGTCAATCGCTGAACTAATCAAGTCCGCTCAATTCTTGAGATCTGCAACTCTAATGGAGAGCAAAAATTGCATCCCCATTATCAAGCACGGGTACCTGGCGGTGGTTTGGCCGTCAACGTGCAACAGCAACTCAAGAAGCATTTTGGATGAATCCAATTTCCTGGAATCGGTTTTCAGAAAACACGGTCTTGAGAGCGCTGCCCAAATGGCCGTTCCGTATCATGCAACAGCGCCTGAGGACCTTGCACAAAGTTTTATAATGGCAAAGAAGGTTTTGTCCCTCCATAACTGGGATTCCAATAAGCAATTTATCGTAAGATACGATCCGTTTATGCTGCAGAACAACATTATTGACTTCATGGATACAAATGCTCTGAGCAATTTTTGTGCATCGACTATCGGAGCCTTGATCGAGCATGACGCTCAAAACGATACGGAACTGCTCAAAACGCTGGAAATCTACCTCACATATGATTGCTCGGTAGCCAAGACCTCGGAACAGCTTTTCATACACCCGAGCACGGTTAAGCATAGAGTGAAGCGCGCATCTGAGATTCTCGGGCTGAATTCTATGACATTTCAGCAAAAGTCTCAGATATTTCTGGCCATCAATATTGTCAAAATGCTGTTGCCTTCACAGGGTACAGATACCGGAAAGCAACAGTTCTTGTCCGAAAGCTAGCAGACTTTAACCTGGCGGCAATTACCTTGTAATTACTCTGACATCACCGGCGTTATTGCATTGAAAGATTACAGGGGCGAACCTGCAACTTGTCGCCCCTGTAATTATTTTTTCTTCTAAGCCGGCAGGCTGACTCAGCACTTATGCCTACCTAGAGCAATCATTGTACCTGGTGATCGTTTTGACCCGCTGTAGCCTGTTTCTTGCCAACCCGAAACCTGCCTACCCTTAGGGTTTATTCAAAGGGCAATGGCGGTACGTCTACCTCAGATGGGATCAAACTTTCGTACTTCCTGCCCTTTAGCTGGTGCTCCCATTCAGCACGGGCCTTGTCCCTTAGGCTTGCATCGGTCAGGAACCGGTAACCTGCTACACCTAGAATTTTGGCCGCATACAGCATTCCCTTGTGGCCTATACTCATTCCTGAACACGAAGCTTCAGCCCAGCTGTGTCCCGGAATGCCCAGCACAGAGCATGTAGTTGTACATTGCGAAGTAGGCACAACCCAGGATACGTCGCCCACATCAGTGGAACCACTCCCGACTACAATCCTATCGCTATATGGTAGGATAGTGTCACAGATTTTGGTCTGGCCGAGTTTTGCACCAATTTCCTCCAATTGCTCAGCAGCCCGCCTTATGATTTCCGGTTCGAAATGGGACTGCATTTCCTCGGCAAACTTGAATTCTTCCTTAGTCCATTCAGGGGCGTCAATTTCTTCCATCACTGAGTGGAGCACTTTCGCAATCACTCTGTTGGGAATCGTGTTAGCTGCATAACCCAAAAATACTTCTTCAAACCGGGTTTGGGTCATGAGTGCAGCTCCCTTGGCGATATCCAAAA
>DUTL01000318.1 GCA_012842105.1 Candidatus Fermentithermobacillaceae bacterium
TGATCGATGATTACAATTCCGGGAGCACTAATGTCGAAGAGTTCTTCGACCGCCTGATGGAGTTTGCAAAGAGCCTCACGCAAGAAGAACAGCGGGCTGTTGCTGAGGAACTTGCTGAAGAGGAACTGGCCATATTCGATCTTCTTACCAAACCCAAAATCGACCTTACCAGAAAGGAAAGGGAGCAGGTTAAGAAGACAGCCCGCGAACTGCTGGAGATCCTAAAGCGAGAGAAGCTGATTCTAGACTGGCGCAAACGGCAGCAGGCCCGCGCCCAGGTGCGGGTTACCATTGAGAAAGTCCTGGATAAGGGCTTACCTACAGCTTATACTGCTCAAATCTACGAGGCCAAGGCTGCCGCTGTTTTCGAACATGTCTACGAGTGCTACTACGGGGCAGGGAAAAGTGTATACAGTGTGGCATCATGACGCCATGCTTCCGAAGGGAATTCACAAGGGCAACTAGTCTCTTTTACTGCAAAGAATCAAGAAGAACGAGTACCAATAACCTGTCTTTTTACGTTTTGATGTCAGATTGATGTCAAACATGGTTTTGGGTTTCTCGGATTGTGGGGTTATACTGGTGGAGCCGAAGGGAATCGAACCCACGACCTCCTGAATGCCATTCAGGCGCTCTCCCAACTGAGCTACGGCCCCACCTACAATTTATATCATACTTACTTTGAACGGAAAGTCAAGTCTACCTGCAATATGATGTCTGACAATGAATATGGGTAAGGGCCACAACCTCCCGGCTCCAAAATGCAAGCAATTTCCTGCAAAGTATACTGGGAATGCCCGGTTGTTTCAGAAACTACCAGGAAGGATTATGTTCCTCTTCACTGTATTCGGATTCTTCGCCCTCTTCAAAATCAACCTGAGGAGCATCACCCCATAACCTTTCGAGGCCGTAGAAATTCCTTTCCTCTTCCCTGAAAACGTGCACTACAACATCGCCGTAGTCAAGGAGAACCCAGTACCCGATCTGATACCCTTCGACATGCATAGGCTTTCTCAGTTTGTGTTCAGAGTAAAGCAGCCTGTCTGCAAGAGCGCGTACATGCCTGGGATTTGAGCCTGACGCTATAACGAAGTAGTCAGCAATCAGCGTGACATTCCCAACATCCAAAACAGCAACATCAAAACCTTTCGCTTCATATAAAGTCCTCGCCGCATGTACGGCTAGGGACTTTGCCATTTCCCTTCGTACGCTTGCAAGTTCCTTCCCGTCAATAGTTGACGTATCTATACAAATCAAGCCTCCTGCTGTTTGAACTTGTGGATACACACTTATCCGCACCAAATTTGTGACAAAACCAACTGCTTTCCCTATCTCGGCATCTTAAAGTCTTTCCCGATAATGACCAAAACATCTGACTCTTCCGGAATTTCTTCAGAAGTATATGCTTTTGACTCAACGGCCGCAGCCCTTATACTCTTCAAAAGCTCAGATTGAATATCCTGCTTTCCTTTTGGAGCCAGCACCATGGTGTGTTCGTAGTCAAACTTATCTGCATTGCCAACACTAACCACATTGAAACCATAGCTCCTCAAGATTGAAGCGATGTAATCAGCGGCACCCGGTAATCCGCTTCCGTTCTGAACTGCCACCTTCACCTCTGCATTCCTTGCCCGATCTATGCCCCTCACAATCTCATCAACCATTCGCGCCGCTTTCTCTGAATCAACAAGCCAGTAACTGATATCACCAATATAACCTGGCTCCCCGGGTAATATAGCCA
>DUTL01000319.1 GCA_012842105.1 Candidatus Fermentithermobacillaceae bacterium
CCAGGGCGCATCGGTACAGACCGGAGACGCGCTTGTCCGTCTTGATAAATAGTACCTTAAACCGGAGGAAGGTGTACTCACAGAATGAACCTAGGCACATTGGTTGAAAGGTTATGGCGAACAACGGGTTTTGGAGTACACCTTCCTCCGGTTTAAGGTATCTATTTATCAAGACGGACAAGCGCGTCTCCGGTCTGTACCGATGCGCCCTGGCTTACGCAGATCTCAGTTACAGTAGCGTCATAAGGTGCAAGAATCTCATTTTGCATTTTCATGGCTTCAAGAATGAGCAGTACATCACCTTTCTTCACGCTGTTCCCGGCTGCAACCTTGATCTCGGTGATAACTCCGGGAATAGGTGCGATAACTACACCGGTACCGCCCGAAGCAGGCTGAGCTGCAGCAGGTTTGGCAGCAGAGGCAGGTTTCGCTTCCGCCCTTTTCACAGGCGTATCTGCCAAAACCGGAGCAGGGGTGCTGGTTTGGGGAACGCTAACCACCGGTTCCCTTCCCGCCTTCTGCCCAATCTCTTCCACTTCGACTTCAAACACTTCGTTGTCAACCCTTACCCTAAATCGTCGCACGTTAGATCCTCCTTTATCAATTAGATCTACCTTCGAGTTTTGCCCATAGAACAATTTCGTGCTCAAGCGCAGGTTGCCTTGGCCGAGCCACAGCTCACTTGAGCCCGGCACGCCTATTTGATTGCATGGATTCTTGACGACTTGCCCCATGCACCGGCATCAGGAATCCTCCTTACAAACACGGGAACTGCATGATGGCCCAGATAGGCACACAAAGCCGCGGTTATGGCCGCTTTACGATGAGAATCAAGTGAATCGAAAGCTACCTTCTCCGCAGCAGCTCCGGCCTGCTCAACGTCAGATGATTTAACCGGGGAAACCGCAGTTTCGGCCACAGCCGCTTCAGTGGATTGCTTGCCTTCTGCATTTGAGACAGATCTGTAGATAAGGTTGATCACAAAGGCTATTATGATCAACACTGCAAAAACAATCACCATGTTAACCACGCTCAGAATCAAACCACCTGCGAAGGTATCAGGTATCATCTATATCCCTCCACACGTCGTGGAACCGACACATATTCCAAAACACAAACGGCTAGAGCGGCATGTTGCCATGCTTCTTGGGGGAACTCTCAACCATTTTCGTCGATGTGAGTTCAAGAGCGCCTATGACCCTGGGACGGAGCTCCTGAGGATCAATTACGTCATCAATATAACCTCTGCTTGCTGCAACATATGGATTGGCAAATACATTCCGGAACTCTTGGATCTTCTCTGTGCGCTTTGCAGCAGGGTCCTCAGCTTCGCCAATCTCTTTTCTAAAAACAACGTTTGCCGCGCCTTCAGGGCCCATAACCGCAATTTCAGCATGGGGGAACGCAAACACCATATCTGCGCCAAGATGTGTGGAACACATAGCTATGTAGGCTCCGCCATAAGCTTTTCTGGTTATTACGGTTACCTTTGGCACAGAAGCTTCTGAATAGGCATACAGAAGTTTTGCGCCATGCCTGATGATCCCCCCGTATTCCTGATCTACACCGGGGAGGTAACCCGGTACGTCTACAAGGGTTACAAGGGGAATGTTGAAAGCATCGCAAAGCCTTACAAACCTGGAAGCTTTGTCTGAAGCGTCGATATCAAGGCATCCGGCTTTGGCCATGGGCTGAGACGCAATTACGCCGGCTACCCTGCCACCGAGCCTGGCAAATCCGGTTATGATGTTCGTTGCGAAATGTCTTGATACTTCGAAGAAAACGCCATTGTCCACCATGGGATATATTACATCGTACATATTGTACCCTTTATTGGGGTCAACAGGCACAACTTCGCGCAGCGCAGGGTCACACCTTCCGGGATCGTCGCCTGAGCTTAGATACGGAGGATCTTCCTGGTTATTCGCAGGGAGATACGATAAAAGCGATCTGACCATTTCAAAGCAGGTGCGCTCATCAGGAGCCATAAACTGCGCTACGCCGCTTACCTGGTTGTGAACAAGCGCGCCCCCCAATTGCTCTACTGAAACCTCCTCGCCGGTAACAGCCTTGATAACCTGGGGGCCTGTTATGAACATGTTGGATATGCCTTCGACCATAAACACAAAATCAGTAAGTGCGGGAGAATATACGGCCCCCCCTGCACAAGGGCCAAGAATTACTGATACCTGCGGAATTACACCTGAATACTTTACGTTGCGGTAAAAGATATTTCCGTAACCCTTGAGGGCATCTACCCCCTCCTGGATTCTGGCACCGCCTGAGTCATTCAAAGATACAAACGGGATTCCAACTTTGGCTGCAAGATCCATGCACTTGCAGATTTTTTCCGCGTGCATTTCACCCAACGATCCTCCGATTACAGTAAAGTCCTGAGCAGATACGCATACAGCCCTGCCATCAACCAATCCATACCCTGTAACCACTCCCTCGCCAGGCGCCTCTACTTCCGCCATACCGAACGCTGTTGCCCTGTGAGTAACAAAAGCATCAATCTCAACAAATGTGCCAGGATCGAAAAAGGCAGCGATGCGTTCTCTGGCAGTCATTTTGCCCCGCTTGTGCTGCCTGTCAATTCTGACGCTGCCGCCACCTTGTTCAATTTTGTCCCGGCGGTTTCTTAGTTCCTTGAGTTTCTCTTCCAATTGCAACAAGGAATCTGACAACCGGTTCACCTCCAAGAGGAATTCAAAAGGTCACCAATTTGGATCAGCCAATACTCAGCCCACTTACAGGAAACCACGGATAGCATAACATAAAGATAAAAAAGGTGGAAGGGCTCACAGTCAACACTTTGGATAACCTCAGAAGTCGTTTTAGAGTTGTTTGATTTTACTCCTTTGGACCCGGTATAGGATCCAATGTCGCCTGGGACAAAGATGCATCCCGGGCTAAATATACAACTTTTTACAGGTAAAAGCCCAGCTCCTGAAGGTCAGAAGTTACATCGCTGTTCTGGATTCTTACACCGGGGGGAGTCTTGATTCTTACAGGGGCAAAATTCAAAAACCCCTTAATTCCCTTGGATATTGCCTTATTTGCCACATCCTGCGCAGCCCACGCCGGCACTGCGATAACGCCAATTTTTATTTCACTGGCAGCCATTACTTCGCCCAGGCCGTCAATGTGCCTTATTGGTATACCATCCACTTCCTTACCCACTTTGCTCTTGTCAACATCAAAGAGCCCCTTGATAACGAACCTGTAGTTGGGAGTGGTTTCTCTTCTTGAAGTCAGGTATCTCGCAAGAGCTGTTCCAAGCTCGCCAACGCCAAAAATGGCTATATACATCTTTCTGTCGGCTCCGAGAATCTCGATGAGCTCATCTCTCAGCCCAATGACGGGATATCCCACACCCTGCTTGCCGAACTCTCCGAACAGCGCCAGGTCTTTTCTCACCTGTGCACTGTTTACATCGGCAAGATCCCCAATTTCCGCTGAAGAAATATAGTCATCAGGCCCCGCTTCTCTGTCCGTCAAGATCCTCAAATATGTTACAAGCCTGCGGATCACAACATCCGGAATCTTGTTTCGAAACAAGTCCATACCTCCTTGCACAATATAGTTGGTTAACTAATGTCCACACACCCGGTTTTCACCTGGTACATCCGGGACGCATAAAGAAGACTTTTCGGCCCGGCATTTTCTAACTGTAGTGCTTCTTAGAAAAGTTTTCTGTATAGGCAACAATTCTTCCTGCTGCAATTCCCACAAAAATCCCTGTGGGTATTGCAAATAAAAGCAGGTACGGCAGGTAGAACATGACGCCAATCTGCCTTAGAATCAAACTGGCCACCAAAAGTTGAGCAACGTTATGGGTAATTGAGCCTGCAACGCTTATACCTATGGCCGACAACTTCCCCCGGGATGCTGTTTTTAACCCGTACATTACCGCAGTAGACAGAAGCGCCCCTGAAGTACTCAGGTAATAAGCCACATTCAGGAATGTGCCTGAAAACAGGCTTCCCAGCAGTGTTCTCAAGAAACTCACCGCCATGGACTCGCCGGGCCCCATGGTCATCACAGCATACAGGGCCACGATATTCGCAAGCCCCAATTTGGCCCCGGGAACAACATAAGGAATGGGAATCAAAGCCTCGATCACATGTAGAACAGTTGCCAAAGCAACCATTATCGCAATCCGTGTAAGCGTTCTTACTCCGCTCGGTTTCAAGTTCGCTTGCCCCACCATCCCAGCAAAATTTGTGACAAAGTTTGCTTCCGGTTTTTCTCAGGATTCTGCAAAACTATGTCTTCCAGGTATTCAAAAGCTTCTCCAACAACTTGGCCCTGTTCAATGTCCAGCAATTGCATAATCTCGTTCCCGTTAATGGCAATATCCATAAAGTCCTGGCAATCAGATTGTGTCAGTGCCCAAAGCCCTGCAGCTAAAAACAGGTACCCTTTAGGGAATCCGCTGTTCCCAAGGCCAAGCCAAATTGCCCGCTTCACGTCTATCAGGCGCTCCAGTTGCCTGATTCCCCAATGATAAGCTATCCTTCTTGCAAAGTATCCTGGATCATTAGCATATCCATGCGGTTCTTTCCACAAGCCCCAATGGCCCTTTGGAAGGGCCCGGTTATCCAAAATACCTTCAGGATCGCAATGGCACACCAACCATTCTACATCTTGAACCAGGCTTACGGGCAAGTTAAACCTGAGTTTTAGGCCGTGTACGCCCTCAGAATCTTCATCATGCAATCCCTTCAAGCCCAGTAAAACCGCCAACCTGGTGGCAAGATCAGGTTGACAGGTGGAAACAGCCACTGCTATTTGATTGGGAGCCCTGTTCATTTCAGGCAACACCATAGTGCTGATTCCATAGCCATACATGTCCATAATGCCGTGGTAAGCAGAAGGAGACAGCAAGATGCGCTTCAACTCGGTAAACATTCTGTCGCCCGGCAGCTGAGATAAAAGGCCCCTGGCCCCGGCAATGGCCTTTGCCACGCCGGCATCAAGGTTAAACCCCAGGCTGTTTTTCAGCCTCACCGCCCTCAGAATTCTTAACGGATCTTCTTCGAATCGGAGCAGGGGATCTCCTACACACGCAAGCATCCGGCGCTCAAGATCATCAAGCCCGCCACAAGGATCAAAAACCTCACCGGTAAAAGGATCCCAGGCCATAGCGTTAACGGTGAAGTCCCGGCGCTCAAGATCCTTCTCCAAGGACACTCCGAACGTTACCTGGCTGGGATGCCGCCTGTCCTGGTAGTCCTTCTCAGCCCGCAGTGAAACTACGTCAACATCTCCAACTGAGACCCTGCCAAACTCAATACCTATTGTACACGCTCCAGGAAAAAGCCCCAGTATCTCTTCGGGGTCCAGGTTTACTGCAATATCCCAGTCTGACGGTGTTTTTTCCAGCAGCACATCTCTTACGGAACCTCCAACAATAA
>DUTL01000320.1 GCA_012842105.1 Candidatus Fermentithermobacillaceae bacterium
GCACAGTTGGCCATGGCAGGCGATATGCAGCGACCGGCAAAGTCCGCGTCTTTGAGCCAATCAGCGATACTCGTCTGATTCTGAAATTCATTGAGAAGCACCAGGATACGTTTGTTATCCGGTCGCTTTTGGACATTATCTGGGGTGTGCTTCTCAATGAATTTCAGAATCAGACGAGTATCGCTGATTGGCTCAAAGACGCGGACTTTGCCGGTCGCTGCATATCGCCTGCCATGGCCAACTGTGCTTTGTTTGTGCACCTGAGTTATCTTATGCATCAAAGGGAGTTTGCAAGGGTGATAGGCACGTTGCAAGCTGCATGGCCAAACCTACGGAGCCCTTACGCAAATCTCTTTGCTTGTTTTGTTATGGCCATCAGCCATATGTCGTTGGGCAACCGTGCCCAGGCCGCCGAGTTTGTGGAACTCGCCGCCCACAGGGCTCTCCCCGATGGGTTGGTATCTCCTTTTGCCGCTTATTCACGGCTGCTTGGAGGCCTGGCTGAGGAAGTCATTGAGCGGGACTATCCTGCGCTTTCGGAACATTTTAGGACTGTCAGGGATCGCTTCTCAGGCGGCTGGTCTACGTTGCGTGAAGCGTTTTTTCTAGGTGAGCTGCCTCCTGACCTCACGGAACGGGAATATGAGGTGGCCAAGCTGGCGGCCGAGGGTTTACGTAACAATGAAATTGCCAGGAAATTGATGGTAACAGAAAGCACAGTGCGCACACACCTACGCGCGGTATTCCAGAAGCTGCAGATTGACCGCCGCGCCAAACTGCTCGAAAAGCTAAAATAACAAACTTCTGAAAAATCGTCCATTCAGACGATGTGTACGAGAAAATCCCATTCTATAGTTTATCTGTGAGATGGGATTTTTCTATGTCTGTCGTGAAAAGGGGCATGGGCATGAGCTACATTAAAACCGTACTGCCTTTGAAGGATTACCGGCTGTTTGTGGAAATGGAGAGCGGCAGCACGATTATAGCGGACCTTTCCGGCAAACTACACACTATGAAATATGCTGAGCTTGTGGATGAAGCATTCTTCAAAACTGTAACAACCGACGGTGATTATCTCATCTGGGGTGGCGGAAGGCTATGCCTGACTGTCAACGAACTAATGGACGTGGTTTTATTGGGATGATTGGGAGGATTGCGCTGAGTTGCTTCAAGGGAAAACAACCTGATCAAGGAGGAGAAAAATGAAACCAAAAAGGGTTTTGAGTTTATTGTTATGTGTCATGATAGCTGTTATGCAGGTGCCGGCTATAGTGAGTGCAGAAGAAGCGGCTCCGGTATGGAATGGTAGCATTGATACCTCATGGTATGATACGAATCCAACTGCAAGCGAGTATACCATTTCCGGAGGTAGCGCTCTGGCTGGGCTTGCCAAGCTGGTCAATGACGGCATTAGCTTTGAAGACCAGGAAATCATTTTGAACAGCAATGTTGATCTAGACTCTTTGGAATGGACACCTATCGGTAATAAAACCAACAAATTCATGGGCGCCTTTGACGGGGGCAATCATGAGATCCAAAACCTAAAAATCTCGTCTGGGGTTTCAAATCTTGGCCTATTTGGGTACGCCGGTGAGCTTTTCAACAGCATACCCAATATAAGAAACCTTAAGCTGACAAATTGTGATATTCAAGTACCAAGTGCTAATGAGGTAGGTGCAGTGATCGGGTATATCTCCGGTACAGTTGAAAACTGCAGTGCCACCGGTACAATCACCGGGTCTGAGAATGTCGGCGGCATTGCAGGCAAAGCTTACACAGGTAATGCTTCCGGTACAATTAAAGACTGCAGTTCGCACGTAGTTGTCAGCGGTTATCGTTGTGTTGGCGGTGTTGCAGGTTATATGCAGCAGGTTAATATGACAGGCTGTTATGCAACGGGTAATATTACGGGCACAGGGGACGGAAAAGAATCTGACAAGAAGAACATGGGGGGCCTGGTGGGTTATGCTAGTGGTTCGAGTCTATCAAATTGCTTTTCAACAGGTAATGTCAGCGGCTCAATTAATGTTGGAGGGTTGGCAGGGTATATGTACGGCTCTATGAGCAACTGCTATACAACCGGCA
>DUTL01000026.1 GCA_012842105.1 Candidatus Fermentithermobacillaceae bacterium
GGCTACCGACGTGATAAGCATTTTGGGCCAGCCGTCAACAGGCCCTTGAACCTCTTGTATTTCTTGTTTCAGCCTCGCAGAGACTTCAGAATCCTTTAACCTGGCCAGGAGTGCTTTAGAGCCTCCTTCGTGCGCCCAGGAAGGAATTATGGCCGTCAAGCCTGTTGCCGAAGCTACGTACGGATACTGGTCGCAGGTGATGTCCAGCCCCTGGCCGCGAGCCCGGTCAATCATGGCAAGGGACTGGTTTACGAGCCCCCAGGCCGCCTCTCCCGATGCTTTATGGTGGGATATCTGTACCGGCACGTTGCCCTCACGGCCTATTCGAATAGCTTCTTCCACAGACCTAAGCAAGTGTACACCCTCGTTACGCATATGCGTTGCGTATACTCCGCCATAAGCACTCATCACCCTGGCAAGTTCTATAAGTTCCTCTGTATCTGCATAGCAACTTGGCGGGTATATAAGCCCTGTGGAAAAGCCAAAAACTCCTGAAGATAGGGCTTCCATCAAAAGAGCCTTCATATCCTCAAGTTCCCGTTCTGTCGGACGCCTGTTCTCATAACCCATGGCAGAACTTCGAAGCGCTCCATGGCCCACCAACGGAACAATGTTGATAGCTACCCCGTTTTCTTCCAGCGCAGACAGATACTCGCCAAAAGTAGACCAATCCACTTCCGTTCCTTCTTCTGTGGTAACCGCAAGAACTGAGCCTGTCCTTTTTGCCGTAACGGGAGCTGCTGAGGCACCGCACTGCCCTGTGACCTCTGTAGTCACTCCCTGGCGTAGCTTGCTCTCCCCTCTCTTGTCAGCAAACCAGCAAGTATCCGAATGGCTGTGGGAGTCTATGAAACCGGGCGACAAGACCATACCCTTAGCGTCAACCACTCTCCTGGCCTTTGCGTCGATTCTGCAAGATACTGCCCTTATCTCGCCGCCTTTCACGGCAACTTCTCCATAAAACCATGGCGCTCCCGTACCGTCCACAATCCTGGCATTTCGAAATATCACATCGTACACTGTATCACTCCTCGTATACTTTGATTTGATGCCGCCGCTTTCAACCCGGAAACAGTAGAGACAACATAAACACCGGATAACAGAAAACAACAGATTAACCATAGAAACATCAGAAATATCCATCAGAACATGAGATTGCTGAAACTTATTTCGCTATCGCGATCAGGCATTCCTTCAACAGCAGCAATGCAAACGCTCAAAGTGTTTGGAAAACCAAAAGCATTGCCCAAGAAAGGAAATCGCCCCGCAATCGTCGAAGCTAACGCATGTTGACGTATTGTAGCCGTAAAGCCCTGCGGCCAAGGAGGTAGCGAATTGACTAAGGTTTTCACGCCTGGCAAGGAAACGGATTATGAAGGCAAACGCATACAGATTGTCAATGCCATAGACTCATTGAAGCCGGTTGTCGAAGACATAGCCAAGTGCTTATACAGCAATCCTGAACTGGGGCTTGAGGAAGTATATGCAGCCTCGAAACTCACAGAAATACTTGAGTCCAAAGGTTTCGACATAGAACGGGGAACAGCCGGCATGCCTACTGCTTTTAAGGCGCAAAGCGGAAACCAGAGGCCAAGCATTGCCTTTATGGCTGAATACGACGCGCTGCCTGTGATAGGCCATGGATGCGGGCACAACCTCATGGCCGCCTGTGCCGTTGCCGCCGGCATAGCCGTCAATAATGTGCTTCCTCCTAATGAAACCAATGCCTCATGGATTGTGTTAGGAACACCTGCTGAAGAAACCACCGGCGGCAAAATCGTAATGGTGGAAGCAGGCACGTTTTCCAGAATAGATGCAGCGTTCATAGCACATCCAGGCCAAAGAAACTCTTTGGGCGGCTCCTCCTGGGCGTCCCACCCTGGGGCTGATTTGCCTAAGAAGGTGA
>DUTL01000321.1 GCA_012842105.1 Candidatus Fermentithermobacillaceae bacterium
ATGCGCCCTGCAACGGGCGGGCGCACCCAACTGCGATGATGGGAGCCATAGGGTTGCACAAGAACGATTCTTATATATCCAAGCAAGCGGCAGTGGGCAACAAAACCCGTTTGTATGTTGAAGGTATGTTAGGTGAAGCATCAGCAATGGTAAGGGCTATGTCAGAGAAGGAAGGCCTGGTAGCCGTTGCGCGGAACCCTGTTGCTGCATGCTACCTAAAAGACAACGGGGCATGTGGGGCTGTTTCCATGTGTATTGGCCTCGGCATGGCAATGGCAGACCACATACAATGCCAGTTAGGTTTCGACCCCCTGAGGGCTGAATGTGTGGGCGATGTGGGCAAGTATGATTCCACAGATCGTTTATCTGCCTATTTTGCCGCAAACGCAGCAGCCACGTTCCTCGAC
Organism: Candidatus Fermentithermobacillaceae bacterium; assembly: GCA_012842105.1. GTDB lineage: Bacteria > Bacillota > Sulfobacillia > Fermentithermobacillales > Fermentithermobacillaceae > DTU015. The sequence continues at coordinate 408 of DUTL01000321.1, forward strand.
GGGCTGCTGCTTACAGTAGGCATAGTAGGCCAGGTGGATATCGAGACCCGGGGTGGTTTCGATATAGGCGAGGCCAGCATCTTCTCCATTGATTCTGAAGAAGGCCAGCACGAACTTGTACGCCTTACTCTCATGAACGAGTACCTTTCATGTGATGTAGGGGGCCACACCTTGTTCAGTTTTCCGGACCTGATTACGGTTATTGATGCCGGCACAGCATGGCCCGTATCATCTGCGGATCTCCGCGAAGGCATGGAGGTTATTGTCATAGGAACATCCATGGACAACCTTATACTGGGTGAGGGTATGTATGACACGAGTTTGTACAAGCCCTTGGAAGAAGCCACCGGCAGGGTTTTCTCTCCTCCCCGGAAGCGGTACAATTATTTGAACGGTCAGAAGGAGATAGACATATGAAGATTGCAATTGGAAGCGATCATGCAGGTTACCGTTTAAAGGGTGAAGTGGCGGCTCTGGCAAAGAAACTTGGCAACCAGGTTCTGGACCTGGGAACCCATAGCGAAGAGTCAGTTGACTACCCTGATTTTGCCGTTAAGGTTGCACAAGCTGTGAGCCGGGGAGAAGCCGGCCTTGGCATTTTGGTGTGCGGAACGGGGCTGGGTATGGCCATTGCCGCTAACAAGGTCAGGGGAATCAGGGCTGTTACTTGCGGAGATACGTTTTCGGCGAGGGCGTCGCGGGAACACAACAATGCGAACGTATTATGCATTGGGGCCAGGGTCACAGGCGGCGGGCTTGCCCTTGATATTGTCAGGATATGGCTTGAATCAGAGTTTCAGGGAGGCCGCCACCAGAGGCGCGTTTCCAAGATCACAGAGATTGAATCAACCAAGTGAATACAAACGCAAGCCGTTAAAACCGGAAATACTTGATGGTCGGAGGTAGAAGCCAAGTGGTACCCGGCTTTGAGAAACACTCTAAAGTGAATATAAGGGGAAAGGGGCTTTCAAGCGGTGCGAAACATTCTGCCGCAGCAGGTTTTGAGGGGAAACTTTATTCCGAGAAAGTTTACAGGCAAGAAGCAGGTACTTCAAGCCCGGGCGATGACGGTATATGCCTTGAAGCCATAAGGGGGCAAGCATTTCAAGTTGCAGAAGATTTGCTGGAAGCAGGCAACCTAAAACCCGGGCAGGTAATGGTACTTGGGTGCTCCACAAGTGAGGTCCGAGGCAAGGCCATAGGGTCTTCCGGCAGCAGTGACATTGCCAAAGCCATCCTGGACG
>DUTL01000322.1 GCA_012842105.1 Candidatus Fermentithermobacillaceae bacterium
AAACCGGAGGAAGGTGTACTCACAGAATGAACCTAGGCACACTGGTTGAAAGGTTATGGCGAACAACGGGTTTTGTAGGGCTTTCATTGGGCAACGCAGTTATGTTGCTTGTTGGAATTTTGCTTTTGTATCTTGCTATATATAAGAAATTTGAACCCCTTCTTTTGATACCCATTGCCTTTGGTGCTATTCTGGCTAACTTGCCCTATGCTCCGATTATGAATCCCCCTGAAGGCGATATGCCAGGCGGGCTGCTGTACTACCTTAACTTGGGGGTGGAGAAGGAAATATTCCCTCCCCTTATTTTCCTTGGGGTTGGGGCAATGACAGATTTCGGGCCGCTTCTGGCTAATCCTTCGACTATTCTCCTTGGAGCCGCTGCTCAAGTTGGAGTGTTTCTGGCAATGCTTCTGGCGAAGGGTGTAGGGTTTACTATTAAGCAGGCCGGGGCCATTGGGCTTATCGGAGGGGCTGACGGGCCCACTGCCATATATGCAGCCATGAAGTTGGCGCCTGAACTTGTAGGCCCGATTGCCGTTGCGGCATATACTTATATGTCTTTGGTTCCGTTTATTCAGCCTCCCATAATGAGGGCTTTGACCACCAAGAAAGAGCGCACTACAGTTATGAGCCAGCTCAGGGAAGTATCCAGGACTGAGAAAATAGTGTTCCCAATTGTGGTTACCATACTGGTAAGTTTGCTTCTTCCATCGATAGCTCCTTTGATTGGGATGCTCATGTTGGGCAATCTTTTCAGGGAATGCGGAGTGACTGACAGGTTATCCAAGGCGGCTCAGAACGAGCTTAACAACATTGTAGTAATCTTTCTGGCAACGTCTGTTGGAGCTACTATGAGCGCCGAGTCATTTTTGACTCTTGATACCATTAAGATCATAGCGCTTGGGATATTCGCATTTGCCGGGGGAACTGCGGGCGGCTTGCTCCTTGCCAAGCTTATGTACCGCATAACAGGCGGCAAGGTTAATCCGCTCATTGGTTCTGCCGGAGTCTCAGCTGTTCCAATGGCTGCAAGAGTCAGCCAGGTTGTAGGCCAGCAGGAAAACCCTGAAAACTTCTTGCTCATGCACGCAATGGGGCCTAATGTTGCCGGAGTAATAGGAACGGCAGTGGCTGCCGGGATAATGATATCTTTGCTTACGTAGCAAGCCGGCACTGTGATTAACTGTGAAAGCCGGTTAGATTGAGACAGTCACAAGCGTCACAGCGAGTGGCGGGCGGAATCTCAGGTTCAAATAAGTGTTAAGGGAGGGCAAACAGGATGGACAGGAAGATCAGAGTTCTTGTAGGAAAACCAGGCCTTGATGGCCACGACCGCGGAGCCAAAGTAATAGCCAGAGCTTATAGAGATGCGGGTATGGAAGTGATTTACAGCGGTTTGCACCGTACTCCCGAAGAACTGGCCAGGATGGCAGTAGAAGAAGATGTTGACGTAGTGGCCTGCTCCATTCTCTCAGGGGCACATAGCACGCTGCTTCCCCGGGTGGTTGACTGCCTGAAGAAGGAAAAAGGGGCCGGTGAACTAGATGTTCTGGTGCTTGCCGGCGGCATTATTCCCGTGGAAGACGTTGAGTCTCTAAAAGAGAGCGGAATAGACGCAGTGTTTGGCCCGGGAACGAACACCCAGGATATTGTGGAGTACACCAGGGCGAATCTTAAGAGGTAAAACAGGCAAGAGCAGAGCCGGGGTAGCCACGGCTCAAGGATGTTTAGTTGAGAATCCGGGCGGGACGGTGTTGTATTTGCATGAATCGGCTGGAAACCAGGTAGCAGAAAGCATAATCCAGGGTTTTCGCACCAGGAAAAGGGCTGCTTTGGCAAGAGCAGTGACTCTTGTTGAAAACGGTTCAATACATGCTCAGGATATCCTGGAGGAAACTTTTAAGCACAGAGGGCGTAGCAGGGTTCTTGGGATAACAGGGTCACCAGGAGTTGGCAAGTCAACTTTGGTTGACAGTTTGATTACTGCCATACGAGAACATGGAAATTCAGTGGGAGTGATTGCTGTAGACCCGTCTTCTCCGTTTACCGGTGGCGCCATACTCGGAGATAGGGTGAGAGTACGATCACGTACTACTGATGACCAGGTGTTCTTTCGCAGCCTGGCATCCAGGGGCCACCTGGGGGGAGTCTCCAGGCACACAGGCGACATAATAACCCTCTTTGATGCATTCGGCTTCGATTATGTACTGGTTGAAACCGTGGGCACAGGCCAGTCAGAAGTGGATATTATGAGATATGCCCATTCTGTTTTGGTAGTCATGGCTCCAGGGTTAGGCGATGATATTCAGGCGATTAAGGCAGGGATTCTCGAGATCGGCGATGTATTTTGCGTAAATAAGGCTGATCACCCTGATGCTGACAGGGCAGTTTCCGTGTTAGAGGCCATGCTTGAACTTAACCGGGATTGGAAATGGAGGCCTCCGGTGATCAAGACTGTTGCCTCACAGGGCAAGGGCGTAGTTGAGCTTTTTGGCAAGATCAATATGCACCTGGAGTTTCTTGAGCAGAACAACCTGCTCGAAGAGAGGGTTTCAAGGAGCCACATTGCTTCACTGGAAGAGAACATCAAGCGTGAGACGGTTGACCGTATTTTTGCCAGGTCACACTCAGACGGGACGCTTGATCGCGCCTTAAAGCAGCTATCAGAGGGCAAGACACACCCGGCTGCTTTGGCCAGGCAGCTTATCCAATTGTACCTATGCAGTGAAAAGTAAGCTAGAATAGATAACACGCCGGTAGAACATGATGTGTTAGACGACAAGTAAACAATATTGGCCGGGAAGAGTTGTGGCTGGCTTTTCCCGGTTTTGTGATCTAAAGGCCTCTTATGCAGGTTTTCCACCGGGGATTTCAATGGATTTTGTGTAGGCCCATGTCAAATGGCAGGAGTCTGGAGATATTGAGGACGGCTATATTAAGATTACTTGACTGTTTGGGATATAATTGTTATTGGTATTGATTAGGAAAGCTGTTTGGTTTCAATAGGTTTCTTTATCAAGGAGATGATTGCGTGGCTTATTTTCACGGTCCCGATGACCCGGTTTATACCATAGGCGTTGCTGCGCGTCTCCTCGGGGAAACTCCGCAGTTCCTTCGGCAGATAGAAAACGAGGGGCTGATACTGCCGGCTCGAACCGATTCCAATATCCGCCTGTATTCCAACAATGATCTAGGGCTGCTTGCCCGCATCATATACCTCTGGCGGCGTTGCGGAATCAACCCACAAGGGATTCGAGTGATTATCGCAATGGAGGAGGGGGATTCTGACAGTGGAACTCACGGCAACGGCCGGCCTCACGATTCAATGGGCGCCATGAAAGGCCCGGCCAAGAGCCGCAGGCACAACGCCGGCAGTTGTGAGAATACCAACGGACTGGTAAAGGAGACTCGATGAAAAATGGTGCTGTGCAGGTTGATTTTAGGCCACGGTACGCCCAAAGAGACAAACTGTGACTATCATTTGTGATGGTGTGGAGGTGCGTTTATGTCCAAGATTGTAGGTATCGACCTTGGTACCACTAATTCAGTTATCGCTGTCATGGAAGGCTCTGAGCCAACTGTAGTAATCAACGCTGAAGGCTCCAGAACCACGCCTTCTGTTGTAGCATTCAGTAAAAAACAAGAAAAACTCGTAGGGCAGCTTGCCCGGCGTCAGGCCGTGCTGAATCCGGAGAACACAATATCATCAATCAAACGGTTTATCGGCCGCCGCTATGACGAAGTCGAACTTGAGCGAGGGCGCATCCCTTACAAGATAAAGCGCGGCAGGCATGATGAGGTACGGGTATATGTGCCCTCTATAGATGAGGATCTGACTCCCGAGGAGCTTTCGGCCCACGTTATCAGAAAGATGAAAGAAGACGCTGAGAAATACCTGGGCGAGCCGGTTACCAGAGCGGTTATCACAGTTCCGGCTTACTTTAATGATGCCCAGAGGCAAGCTACAAAGGACGCAGGCCGTATAGCAGGGCTTGAAGTGCTTAGAATAATCAACGAGCCTACAGCGGCTTCCCTTGCTTACGGGGTAGACAAAAAAGCTAACGAGAAAATCCTTGTATTTGACCTGGGCGGAGGTACTTTTGACGTATCGCTCCTGGAAGTAGGCGACGGGGTAGTTGAAGTACTGGCCACTGCCGGCGACACTCATCTCGGCGGCGACGATTATGACCAAAGAATCGTGGATTATGTAGCTGAGGAATTCAGAAGAGACTACGGGGTTGATCTGCGAAAAGACAGGCAGGCATTGCAGCGGCTCATAGAAGCTTCAGAAAAAGCTAAGATTGAGCTTTCACAGGTTCTTGAGGCAACCATTAGTTTGCCGTTTATCAGTGCAGACAGGGAGGGGCAGCCGCTTCACCTGGAGGCAAGGTTGACCAAGGCGAAGTTTGAAGAGATCACTGATGATCTGACCAGAAGGTGTACCGGGCCTGTTAGAAGGGTTTTGGAAGACGCCAAACTAAAGGCTGAAGACCTGGATGAAGTAATCCTGGTTGGCGGATCCACCAGAATGCCCAAAATTCAAGAAATGGTCAAGAGTATCACCGGCAAGCAGCCTAACAGAGGCGTTAACCCTGATGAAGTAGTTGCTATGGGAGCTGCCATTCAGGCAGGAGTGCTTGCCGGGGATGTTAAGGATATTGTTTTGCTTGACGTGACTCCCCTGACTTTGGGCATTGAGACCCTTGGCCAGGTAATGACACCTATCATTGAAAGGAACACAACCATTCCCGTCAGGAAGAGCCAGATCTTTACAACTGCCGCTGACATGCAGCCTCAGGTTGAGATCCATGTGCTTCAAGGAGAACGCCCCATGGCGCGGGACAACAGGACGCTGGGAAGGTTTACGCTTACAGGGATTCCACCTGCTCCAAGAGGGGTACCTCAGATTGAAGTGTCTTTCGACATTGACGCCAATGGAATCCTGAATGTTTCAGCGAAAGATAAGGGCACAGGAAAAGAGCAGAACATTACCATTAAGGCATCTACCCAGCTTCCGAGGGAAGAAGTTGACAGGTTGGTTGAAGAAGCTGAGAAGCACGCAGAAGCGGACAGGAAGCAAAAGGAAGAAATTGAAGCCAGAAACCAGCTTGACCAGCTGGCCTATTCAGTTGAAAAGAGCCTGAAGGATGTGGGCGATAAGATTTCGGCCGGTGACAAGGCCAGGGTAGAGGATGCATTGTCTGCTGCCAAAGAAGCGCTAAAAGGCGATGACCTTGATGCAATGAAGAAAGCTTCTGATGACCTGCGGGATGCTGCTGCAAAACTGGCAGAAGAGCTTTACAAGCATGCGGCTCAAGAAGGCCAGGCTGCCGGTTCAGAGGGGGGTGCAGGCCCTGGTGCACCAGGTGGCGGCGATAAGAAAGATGTATATGATGCTGAGTTCAAGGAAAAGAAGAACCATAAGGAAGGCGAGAGTTAAGGCACATGGATAACAAGGACAGGGACTCTGCCATGCCAGGCCGCAACCGGCAATCTGAGGTCGGGCCTGTGGGAGAAGAAGATTGCAGCCGGCCCAAAGACGGGTGCGAAGAAGCCATTAAGTGCCGGGGTAATGGTGATGCAATTCAGGCTCTTACCCTGGAACGAGACGAATGGAAGTCCAAGGCTGAAGACTACTGGGACCGGTATCTCAGAGCCAGGTCGGAAATGGAGAATTTCAGGAAACGCACAGAAAGGGACATTCACAACAGGGTAAACAGGGGAAAGTCTGATCTCATACTGCCTCTCCTGGATGTGATGGACAATTTCGACAGGTTCCTGGCCTCCGGCGAAAAGGGCATGAAGGACGATCAAAATAGCGGGTTTGCAGCGTTTTTCGACGGAGTTGTCCTCATACAGCGTCAGATCCTGGACTTGCTCGCCAAGGAAGGTGTAGAACCTATTGACGACCCGGTAGGCAAGGTGTTTGATCCCAATTACCACGAAGCCGTTTTTGCACAAGATGGCGGTGGGGAGCATGGTACCATAGTCCAGGAGGTTCAAAAGGGATACACATATCAAGGACAGGTTCTCAGGCCAAGCAGGGTAAAGGTAATAAGGTAATAAGGTGATAAGCACGGCCTGCCTACTGTAAGGCAGTTGCCTGTGAGGCAGGCCGGCTATTGATTCATAACTCAGGTACCGCTATTTCAGGGAAAGTAGCGATTGCCCGTGTGCGAACTTCTCCTTTGGTTACCACGCCTGTTTTCTCCAGGCCCATGATGTACGCTCCTCCGGCAGGTTCCAGTTCGGGTTTCTTGAACCTGGCAAAGGGGACAAACCTGTGGCAAGACATTGCAAATGAATCAACCAGAAGCGGATTTGCGCCTTTCGTGAACAGACTTCCCACCATTACAACATCTTGGGGTATTTGCCACCAACCCAGAGACTTGACCATCCTTCCCATTATTTCGCCCATTGTTTTACCTGACTCTATGAGTATGTCTGCGCAGACTTCGTCTCCTTCAGTGGCCAACTTGAAAATGGCAGGGACTATTGCTGCTGCTTTCATGTAGATTTGAGAGAATCGGCCATGAACCTGGTACATGTAAAGCGACAGATCATCGTAAGACGAAAAGTCCAGGGTAGAAAGAACAACTTGCTCTATACCTGTCCTGGGCCCGGTGCCATCGTGGGATCTGAATGCGAAGTGTACTGCGTTCCGGATAAGGCTTCCTGCCCCGCCTTCGCCGCCCCACTCGTATCCCATTCCCCTGCCTGTGATTCTTGTTCCGTCAGGCGCTGAAGCCGCGAAATTAGCTCCTGTGCCTGATATTACAACGCCGCCGTAATCCTCACCGGTGCCTGCCCTGAACCCGACCCATGTATCGTTTACAATCTCAAACCTCAGGCCAGGGTAGAGTTTCTCAATTCCGGCTGTGAGGTTCTGGAAATCAACAGGGAAATCTGCCCCGGCTAATCCAAAAACGCCATAACCAAGCCCGCTTGCACTGATACCGGCCTGGGCTAAAGCCATATCTACAGCGGAATTGAGGTTCCCCATGGCTGTTTCAATTCCTATGAGCTGGTAATTGGTGGGGCCTGCCAGGCCTGCGCCTAAAATCCGGCCTGTGTGGTCTCCTACCACCGCCAGGGTCTTGGTTGCTCCTCCGTCAACACCTAAGATGAATGCCATTTTCATCCTCCTTTTAAGAACTTGTTTTGCCAACCCTGTGCACCGGAGTTTGAGAACCGGTAATGGGCACCCACGTTTTTACATCAGAAAGCCGGAATAGGCTTGCCTGCAAACCGGGGCAAGAACTCACTGTTCTGGTCAAGAATATCTCTTAGCAAATTCATGGCAGTGTCTCCGTCCTGAACCAGGGGATGGTTGATAAGGGCGGAGAAAGCTTTGCCAACGCTGCCCTCTATTGCCGCTTCCACAGTAAGTTCTTCATAGCATTTTACTTTCTGGACCAATCCAAGGATTTCAGCAGGCAGCCGTGGTTGTGCAACAGGTTTCGGCCCGGCCCCGTCTACTGTTGAACTCACCTCAACCACCACATTGGCGCCAAGCCCGGGCACTGCCCCCTTGTTTTCCACGTTTAGCACCTCTATTTGGGGAAGGTTTCTGGCTATGCTTGATATACAGTTGAGCGCAACATCAGAGTAGTAGGCGCCGCCCCGCTTTTTGAGCTCAGGCGGAAGGTTTTCAAGTGTTTTATCTGCATACATGCTGAAAAGGCTTTCTTCAATTCTCATGACTTCATCTGCTCTCGTGCCCTTGCCTGACCTGATGTCATGTTGTTGATCCTCGATTGACCTGTTGCGTGACCAGTAATAGTAAAGGTAACTGCCGGGAATCACATTCAGATCTTCCACAAAATACGCCAGGTGCCTGCCGGCTCTTATTTTGTCAAGGTACTCTTCAAGCAAGGGCGAGTCTATAACCTGATCCATGATATTTCTGCCATCAAAGTACAATCCTGTGACAAATGACAGGTGATTTAGCCCCGATACGTCCAGGCTAAGCCGGTGGGGCTCAATTCCCAAAGCCCTGGCGATGCCCATTTTGATGCCTATGGGCACGTTGCACAATCCGAAAACCCTGGCCTGTGTGTGCTTGATAAGCGCTTCGGTTACAATGCCAGAGGGGTTGGTAAAATTAAGAAGCCATGCGTTTGGGCAGTGATTTTGCATATGGTTTGCTATGTCAACGGCGACGGGAATGGTTCTCAGGGCACATGCAAACCCTCCGGGGCCTGTGGTTTCTTGCCCGGCAATGCCGTATCTAACGGGAATGTGCTCGTCTGTCCATCTGGCTTTCATTCCGCCTACACGGATCTGGCTTATTACGAAATCCGCACCATCCAGGCCAGGGGCAAGGCCGGCCCACGTACTTATCTCGCAGGGCATACCCGCTTTTGCAAGCATTCTGCCTGCGAAACCTGCAACTGTCTCCATCCTCTGTTTGCCCTGGGGAATGTCTATAAGCGCCAATTGCCTGGTAAGAAACTCCTTGTTTTGCCAGCGCTTGATAAGCCCGTCTACGAGCTCCGGGGTATATGAAGAGCCTCCGCCAATGACCGCCAGCTTAATCGTTTTCATAACATATGTGCCTTGTGACCGGTTTTCTCTGGCGCACTGGGTTTTTGTGCAGGGCTATGGGCTGACCGCTTTTCAGGCGCCATTGGGTAAACGAGAGAACCAAATGGCACTATCTCTCCTTTCCAAAACCAGGTTTCTGATTTGGCCGGTGTAATCAGGCTTTCCACGTATCCACCATAATATGAAGGTGGGTTGTGGTAAGTACTTTGAATGCCTCTGCTGTCCGGGCGTTTGCCTGGCGCCCGTATTCTTGGGATTTGGCCAGTATGAGAGGGTAAAACATGTCCCAAATGTGGCCGGGGAACTGCGACTTGTGGCATTTTAATGCCTGCACTTTCTTTTCCCATGTACTGTCAATATCTATGAAAGTGTTTGGATTAACAGACAGCGCCAGGGCAATTCCGGTTACCTGCCATGGTGCAAGGCCGAGAGCCATATCTTCAGGTTGAACCATAGGCAACGCGGCCAACAGGCACGCTTCTACCGCAGCCATTGATGCGCGGCGGTGATCCGGGTGTGCTTCATATGGAAGCCACGGGTCCAAACTGATTACGAAGTCAGGCTGTATCTTCCGGATAAGAGAGATCAAGGGTTCTCGTACGGTCTCAGGTTCAGGAACCTGAGTATCTTGAAAACCCAGCCACATTATGTTGGCGACGCCAAGAATTTCTCCGGCTTCCAGCTGCTCGGCTCTTCGGGTGGCGGCAACCTGCGCTTCAGAGACGTTGGGGCTAAGGCCTCCCCTGGAACCATCTGTTACCATGGCATATATGATCCTGGCACCTTGCTCAGCCAGAAGAGCTATTGTTCCTCCGGCTGTAAGTTCAGCGTCATCCGGGTGGGGCGAGACAACCAGAACATTCCGGGCTTCATTAATCTCAGGGACCGGTATGTACAAAGGAACTCTCCTCCTTTCATTGAGTAAAGTTTCATTGCTTGTATTACGCGTGCGATAAATCACGTTCCACAAGCAACCTGTATTTTGAGTTTGGGTTCGCCATTAGCTGTTCATGAGTGCCTCGTTCTACTATGGCGCCATTTTGGAGGTAGATGATTTCATGGGCGTTTTCAATGGTAGCCAGCCTGTGTGCAATCACAATGGACGTTCGATCTTTCATGAGTTCCTGCAAGGCTTTTTGAACCAGGCTTTCTGACTCAGTATCAAGGGATGACGTTGCTTCATCAAGCAGCAGCACAGGCGCGTCTTTCAAAACGGCCCTGGCGATGGCGATGCGCTGCCGTTGGCCTCCTGACAGTTTCGTACCCCTTTCCCCAACAGCCGACTGTATCCCTTCCGGAAGCTCGTGAACAAAAGCACCGGCGTGGGCTACGGCGAGAGATTTTTCAATGTTTTCTTCGCTATGTTCAGCACCTCTTACGTTTTCCAGGATAGATCCCGAAAAGAGGAATGCATCTTGGGGAACGTATGAAAACTTGCCTCGCCAGGATTCCAGGCCGGTCTCAAAGATGCTTTGGCCTTCCACCAGGATGTTTCCTGAACACGGAGGGTACAGGCCAAGCAGTATTTTGAACAGGGTTGTCTTCCCGCTGCCCGAGGGGCCAACAAGGGCCACGGTTTTTCCTTTGGGTACGGCAAATGAGATATTCTCCAAGACATTTTCATGGCTGTTAGGGTACTTAAAAGTTAACCCTTCAACCAGTATGGCAGGCTCGCGTATTTCCGCCCCGGGTAAGGCTGCAGCAGGCCCGGCGGTTTCGGTATCCGGGAAAGAGGCAGGCGCTGAGTAAATATTTGGCTCGGCTGGAGTGTCCAGTATCTCAAGTACCCTGTCGCCGGCTGCAAGATTAGTTTGAATCCCCGCTATTGTGGCGCCTATTCCGGAAAACAGGTTTCTTACCGGATTCATGAGCTGTACCAGGGCAACAAGAACCGGGACAAGAACCGGGTTAAGGATAGCTCGGTACGTAGCATATACTATGAAGACAAGGTTTCCCAGCCCTGCAACGCCATCAGCAGCCGAACGCCCTGCTTCCAGATGTGATTGGGATAGGCCTGCGTTTTGCACTTCCGTAGATGTATCGTTTACCCGTTGGTACATGGTTTCTGAAAGATTAAACGTTCTGACGACTTCAGCTCCTTGAATAAGGTCGGAAAACCCTGACGTTAGTCTGGCTTTGTTTTCCTGGAGTATTTTCCCGGTATTACGAAGCGGGGAAACGAAAGGCGAATTGGCAATGAGAGGTAGGGCGCATGTTGCAATCGCCAAAGCGCCAAGTTTAGGGTCAAGTACTACCGTGTATACAGCAGATCCGGCCCCTGACAGGGCGGTGTTCGCCAGGGTCTGAAACGATTGGACGAAAACCATGCCTGCCAGCCTGGTGTCGTTGGTCGCTCTTGAGAGCATATCTCCTGAGTGCCGCCTTTCAATTTCTGCTACAGGCATGCCGAGAACATGATGGAAGAAAGCATCTCTCAGGTCGCATAAAACCAGGGTTGTAGCATTTATGAGCTTTCTGCCTGCAAAAAACACAAGCATTCCTGCAGCCAGAGCCGTTATGGTCATTGTTCCTACTGAAACCAGAATGGCACGTGAACTTACTGCCATGGCACCACGGGTAAACTCCATGAGCATTCGAGCAAATAAGATGTTCAAGCCCAAGTTTGCAAGGGCTATGCCTGCGATACCAACTAGATAACCGGCAGTATACGGTTTTAGGAACGGAAACAGGCGTCGCAAAGGCTCAAATATGGACTCGCTTACGGAAGCTTTGTTTTCGCCGTTGTGGCTAACGTTTTTGCCTGCCGGTTTCATGGATACTCTACCTCCTCAGCCTGGTATGAATTTGAATTTGCGGCCTCCATGCCTGCCTGTTTGGTATAAAGATCGGCGTAGCGGCCTCTTGCTTTCATAAGGGAAGCATGGGTTCCCCATTCGACAATGCCGCCGTTTTCAAGAACATAGATGCGCTCCGAGTTCACAATGGTTGAAAGCCTGTGGGCGATAGATATCATTGTAACGTCTTCGAGAGATTCCATGAGGCCTCCCAACACCTGGTGTTCTACATCGTAGTCCATGGCCGAGGTTGCTTCATCAAGGAGGAGTACTTCAGGTTCACGCAAAATTGCACGCGCCAGCGACAGGCGCTGGCGTTCCCCTCCCGAAAGCCTGCCTGCCATCTCGCCTACCGGAGTATCATAACCGTTAGGCAGTCCTCTGACGAAACTATCTGCCCGGGAAATTTCTGCGGCATGCATGATTTCTTCAATGGGAGTATCAGCTATTCCCATGGCAAGGTTCTCTCTAACTGAATAGGGGAACAGGTATGTATCCTGGCTTACCTTGGTAAAATGTGAGCGCAGGCTCCTAAGTGACCACTTTGTGATATCATGGCCGCCTATGAGAATCGAGCCTTGATCACGTTCGTATTCGCCAAGGAGCAGCCGGAAAACGGTTGACTTACCTGATCCGCTTGACCCTGCAAAGGCTATTCTCTCCCCTCGCTGTACTGTGAAACTCAAGTCTCTTAGGGCCGGGGTTTTGCTCCCTGGGTACGAAAACGTCACATTTCGAAACTCAACAACAGGGGCGTTTTCAATAAACTCGAGAGATTCCCCGTCTTCGCGTTCGCCAGGTATTTCGAGCACATCAAGAACCCGCTCCAAAGCGGCGGAATTGGATGCAATCTCCCCAAGGGCCCCCGGCAGTTCTTGCATGGGGAAAGAAACGAAATTGAGAAGGTTGATAAAAGCAAACAACACACCGAAACTTACCCGGCCCTTGAGCATCAAAATGCCTCCTATACCGAATACCAGGAGAAATGGCGTAAAAGATACAACGAAGCCCACAGAAGCGAGAAGGGCCGAAAGAGTATTTCTGCGCGTGTTCTTTTCGAGCCACAGCTTGTTATATGCGCGGAATCTTTCAGACAGGCTTTTTCCCAATCCGAATACCCTTGCAATCGAGGCGCCGGCTATGCTTTCTTCCATGACTATGTTAATCTCCCCTAACGCTTCTTGCGCCTCTTTGGAAAGGGCCGCCGCAGGCCGGCTGAGTTTTCCCACCGCCACAAATATAAGGGGCGTACCGAATATAGCTACGATTGCCAGGAGCCAGTTCTTGTAGAACATATAGCTTACAGCCAGGATTGCAGTGAGGCTTCCTGATATGAGTTTTAGCAGATTATCTTGAAGCAGGGTTTGAACCAACCCCAGGTCGCTTGTGAGCCGTGAAAGAATTTGCCCTGAATGTTCCTGTGACATGTAAGATGCCTGTGCACGGCTGATTTTGTGTGCGGCCTGGGAATTGACTTTCGCCAAAGAAGAGTGCCCGTAGCGTCCTATGGATACCTTCTGTATTGTGATCAGAAAAATACCGGCTATTTCCAGAACTACGGTTGCAATGGCTGCCCGTTTAAGCCCCTGTATGTCTGCTGTAAGCATTGAGTCCATTAGCCGGGCCAAGAGGTCAGACTGAGCAATAGTGATGACAGATATCATGACTGCAGCCATAACTGCCAAAAACAGATACCGGTTAAGATTACCGGCCAACACAAGAGCCCTTTTCAGCAAGCGCCACGTTTTGCCCCTGTCGCTCTTGCCGGTTGTGTTTGGCTTGCCGCTTTGTCCGGTTTTGCCGTCTGTTTCGCACCCTGAGGTTCCGGTTTCTTTGGTTTTGGCTGCGTTGGTTTTGCCGGGAGATTTTTCAACCGTCCGGCCAGCCGTACCACTCATCTGCCATTCCTCCCGTTCACATATTTATCTTGCAGCACTTGCTGTAAGCCCCGTATAGCAAGGTTGTGTCATACATTGGGTTTGCGGGAATTATTACTACAGTTCGGTGTTGTGTGCCGGCTTTCTATATTGCTCTAGGAATTGGTGCAAATGGTTCGCTGAGTATTTCTGACATTATGATGTTTCTGGCAAAATAGGCAATTTCCCTTTATTCGCTCTACGCCTATAACCGGAAAAGGTCATCTTGAGTACTATAAAAAGGATTTTCCATAACAGCACAGAATTGGATTATTGTATCTTCGAATTTCGGCCCGACAGCTTCCCGCAGGATTGGCAGGTTGTTTTTTAGGCATTTCAAGGGGAAAGCCCGGAGAACTACTACAAAGGAAATGAGGAGTCTGGCGTGAACAAGCTTAAGGATTTCATGTACAGCCTAGGTAGTTTTTCTTCCGCAATTCTAGGGCAGGCCGTCACAACGTTTGCCATATACTACTACGTTGATGTGTTGAGGGTACCCACCAAGATGATAAGCTTGGTAATGTTTTTTTACGGGATTTGGAACGCCATAAATGATCCCTTGTTTGGCCAACTTTCAGATACAACCAGAACCAAATGGGGAAGGCGTATACCGTATGTTGCAGGGTTTACGCCACCGTTGTGTGTGGCTTTTGCATTTGTGTGGATGCCTCCTTACCCGGCGGGAGCTGAGAAGTCGCTGTTCATATGGTATTTTGCCATAATGTTTCTTTTTGACGGGCTTTTCACTATTGTAGTACTTAACTGGACGGCGCTTTTTCCTGAGATGTATCCTGAACTTGAAGACCGGGCAAGGATATCCGCCCTCAGACAGGTGCTTGGCATTGTAGGCCTGATTTTCGGAGTGGCACTGCCCCCTATTGTGGCTGAAAGATATGGCTGGAATTCCATGGGGATCGCCTTTGGTATCTTAGGCCTCGTAACCATGTATGCTTCTCTGTATGGAGCAAAAGAAAGGCCCGAGTTTTCCGGGGAAAGAAGCCTTCCAATCGGGCAAGCGCTGAAGGAGACTTACCTGAACAAATCTTTCCTGATATATGTTGTTGCCGCAATGTTGATTCAATATACTTTTGTCGGGCTTCAAGCCGTTATTCCTTTTTATACAAAGTATGTGCTCAATGCCACTGAGTTTGAGACAACCCTCTTTTTGGGGGCCCTGTTTGCCATGGCCATTCCATTTGCTCCTATTTGGGGAAAACTCATATCGAGGCTGGGCGCGAAAAAGTCAATGCTATATTCCGGAGTTTGGTACGCTGTATGCCTCTTGCCGTTTTTGGTAGCAACAAATTACATCCATGCAGTGATTACAGCGGTGTTTTTAGCCTTTGGGCTGGCCGGGTTGCTGGTTCTACTGGATATCTTCATAGCTGACGTAGTGGATGAAGACGAGGTTAGGACAGGAGTCAGGCGTGAGGGTATGTATTTCGGAGTGAACGGATTCATGATCAGGCTCGGAATTTCCATGAACGCAATCATAATGAGCAATGTGCTGAGCGCTTTCGGATACGATCCTAACCTGGAAGTTCAACCGCCCGGCGCTCTCACGGGGATGAAACTTCTAATGACTTTTGTGCCTATGGTTGCTATGGGCATCGCTCTTATGATTTTCCGGCATTACCCATTGGAAGGGGAGGAACTGTCAGAGGTCAAGGCCGGGATTGCAGAAATAAGAAAACGACAAGCGGGGAGATAACTTCAGACCTCCGCTTTATGCAGGGCCGGGCCTGGCTCATGTCACGCCTGATTCTGCAAGGCAAACGTGTCTTTACCATGGCGTCTGGCTAGCCCCGGCTGTAACTCAAAATCAACGTCGTAAATAGGCAAGGCCTTCTTTATGGGCCCTTAAGTAATCGTCAAGGATATGCCCGGCAACTTCCCCAGAAGGTACCAGCGGGTGGCAGGAAAGGGCGGCTAACGCAGTATCATAGCACCCTCTCAGAGCTGCTTGTACCGTTAATTCCTCATATGCTGCAACAGCCTGAATAAGCCCCCGGACCTCAACGGGCATAATACCCATGGCCAGTGGATGGGCCCCCCGGGCATCAACCAGCGCGGGCACCTCAACTATCTTGTTGTATGGAAGTTCAGGAAGCGCTCCATGGTTTGGCACGTTGGCAATGAACACCTGGCGCGCATCGTTCGCTATTGCTCCAAGCATCCCAACCATCATGTCTGCATGCCACTTTCCGCCCCGGAGAGTTTCAAAAGGCTTTTCACCGGCGGCTGCTTTTTGATAATCAGCAAGTATGTCCTGTTCCATTTGCATAACTTCTTGAGCTCTTGTACGCCCTGATTGAACCTGTTGTTCCAAAATTTCTCCGGTAAACCAATAGTACTGGAGGTAGGGTGAAGGCATCATGCCGGTTTTCTCGAAGATCCGCAGAGTATTTCTAAGTTCCGTCCTTACCTTGGGATCTTTGAGTATTTCCTCGCCAAACAAAGGCTCAAGTTTCTCTAATGGGGTATGTTCAAGGGTTTCTCTCAGTTGCGGTAGTATGTCTACCCCTTTTGCGAAAACTCTTCTTGCCCATGCAAGGTGGTTAAGCCCAAAGTAGTCAAAGAAAAGGTTTTCCGGAGGCACTCTGAGAAAAGCAGCCAGGGATTCCTGGAGCACCATGGGTTCGTCGCAAATGGAAATGTGCCTTATGCCCGACGCCTTTTCTATGGCCTCAGCTACCAGGCCGGTAGGGTTGGTGTAGTTGATAAGCCATGCCCGGGGATTCTTGTCTTCAATTTCGGAGGCGATTTCCACCATGGCCGGGATTGTTCGCAGGGCCATTGAAAACCCGCCAGGCCCGGTGGTCTCCTGCCCAATGACACCGTATTTGATAGGGATATGCTCATCTATGTGCCTGCCCGGAAGCCCTCCTACCCTGATTTGGCATATTATGAAATCCATTTGTTTAATGGCTTGTTTCCTTTCAGTTGTAAGCACTAACCTGCATTGAGGCAGGCTGGCTTTTAGCATCTGGTCAACTACAGAGCCCACAATGCTGAGCTTGTGTTCATCGATATCCATGAGCACAAGCCGGCTCAAGGGAACGTGTTTTGATTGCCTGATGAAGCCTTGTATAAGGCCGGGCGTGTAGGCGCTGCCGCCTCCCAGTATGGACACATTCAGGCCTTGTGACATAAAAACAACCTCCTCGTTACAGTCCATTTCTCACAAGGTAATACAATTCCTTCAAGGCGGGCCTGATTTACGACTCCGACACACGTTTTCGTCCTTCCGGATTTTCAGATCCTGTCTAATAGTATTCTCTTGACGTCTTGAAACCCAAAACCTCTCTCAGTGAACGTTTGTTTTAATGTTAAACTTGTATAATGGTATTTTCTTGACATTCTCAGCAAAGCCTAGCTACGATTAAGGTGAGGGCAAAACCGCTTGCCATTGAGAGCGTCAATTTGCAGTAGCGTCGATTTGCAGCACAGCAATGCCTTCGAAACAGTATTGAAAAAGGGGGTTGGGTGGTGCCAAAGCCTAAGGTTGCTGTAGCCATGTCGGGAGGAGTAGACAGCTCTGTTGCATGTTTGATCTTGGCTGAACAGGGCTTTAACGTATTTGGGCTTACCATGCAGGTTTTGGACACCCGTTCTTACACAGGGGGCTCTTTTGCAGCCGGCCAGGGCCTGAGCCCTGCCCTGACAACTGCCGAAGACGCAGGGAAAATCTGCCGGGAACTTGGAGTCCCTCACTACACTGTAGATTTGGTGGAAGAATTCGAGGCAGAGGTAATAGCTCCGTTTATTGAAAACTACCGTCAGGGGAAAACTCCTAACCCCTGTCTTATATGCAATACCAGGTTCAAGTTTGGCCAGCTCTTGGATAAGGCCCGAAAGTTAGGCGCCCGGTACCTTGCAACCGGGCATTATGTGCAAGCGGGAAGAATCTTAGGGGAAACAGGAGAGTTTGTTGAAAATCACGTGCTTGCAGCCGGCAATCTCAATCAAGGTTGCCCTGGCATGGCAAATGGACTGCCGAGAGAGGATGAAACTGCGTTTAGGCTTCTTCTTGCGAGAGGCAAAGATTCGGGAAAAGACCAGAGTTACGCACTATATGGCCTCAATCA
>DUTL01000323.1 GCA_012842105.1 Candidatus Fermentithermobacillaceae bacterium
GTAAGATTGATGCCTACTCGCGATTCTTTAGATCTGTTTGCTATCCATGGTTCGTTTCCTCCGATTTAGTCCTAAGTAGTGACCAAACCGGAATTGGGCCACCCACATTCTACTTCAGAGGGCTTTGTAAAAGTAACTTCCACTTTTGTCAAAAACACTGGAAGTGACTTTTACAATTAAGGGCGGCAGCAAATTTTCACACCGGAGGTTGACATCAAGCCCGCTCCATGCTAGCATCATGAAAACCAATAATTCAACGCGATGAATGGGACTAGTAGGCGCATCACCTGCGGTACAGCGAATCAGGAACAGTGAAAGCCTGAAACCGTAAGGCGCGACTGAATGGGCCCGCGAGCAGCAGTTCCCAACGCATATTGCACAAAATAGCCAGGCCGGTTGGTAATCCTGCCGCTATAGCTAAGATTGTGGAACATATGCCAGTAGGTTCTGCCGGAACCCTACCGGTAAAATGGGAGGATATAAGGGTTGCAGATCAATGCATCCCCGTATCTCAAAACGAGTGGGATCGTAAGCATCAGTGCCACGGATACTTCATCGGTCACTAGGTTCTTGTCCCATAAGGGATAAGGGCCCTCCCACATGAGCAATACGAACATGAACGGGAGTACCGGATACGCATCAGAAGTTAACTAGGCATGGCAGACAACCAGGAGCGATCTGGGCGGTATCTATGTGAGCCGGTGAGCGTGGCTGAATGCTGAGTCAGGCGGTTGGCACATGCCGGAGATCCAACTGAGGTGGCACCACGGTTATTACCCGTCCTCTTAACAGAGGGCGGGTTTTTGCTTAGGTACACAAATGCTGTTGTCGCTTGAGCATAACGAAACGTTGGCCTTGCTTGAGTATACAAACACCGGGCACGAACAGGCAGCATCGTGAAACGCCAGGGAGCGGAACAGGTGCTGCGGGTGGAGTGCCAAAGAAAGGAGCGAGCTAAATGAAAAGGAACCGAATTGATTCAACCGGAACCAAGTTTAACCTTGACGAAAGGGATATGCCTGCATCGTGGTACAATATCTTGGCTGATTTGCCTTTTGAACTCGAGCCGCCTCTAAACCCGCAAACGCTAGAGCCGGTTACCCCTGACGAGCTGGCACCACTCTTCCCTGCCACCGTAATTGAACAAGAATCATCAAAGAAGCAGTTCATCGACATACCGGGGGAAGTTCTGGATATTTACCGCCTGTGGAGGCCAACACCGCTTATAAGGGCGAGGCGGCTGGAAAAAGCCCTTGGCACTCCTGCCAGGATCTACTTCAAATATGAAGGGGCCAGCCCTGTAGGAAGCCATAAGCCAAACACTGCCGTCGCCCAAGCATTCTACAACAAGCAGGAGGGCACATCTCGTCTATCAACCGAAACCGGAGCCGGCCAATGGGGTTCAGCCCTTGCGATGGCATGTGCATTTTTCGGCCTTGACTGCACTGTATACATGGTAAAGGCCAGCTACCATCAAAAACCGTACAGAAGATCCCTGATGCAGGTATTCGGGGCCGATGTGATATCCAGCCCGAGCAGTTCAACCGGCTCCGGGCGTGCAATTCTGGCAGATGATCCTGAATCTCCCGGCAGCCTCGGCATTGCAATAAGCGAAGCGGTTGAAGATGTTGCCAGCAGCCCCGGAACGAAGTATTCACTCGGAAGCGTGCTTAACCACGTGCTGATGCACCAGACCGTTATCGGGCTTGAAGCCCAACGGCAGATGGAACTCGCAGGAGACACTCCCACTACAGTGATAGCATGTGCAGGCGGAGGAAGCAATTTCGGCGGCCTGGCCTTCCCTTTTCTCAAACCGGTTCTTAAACACCGCAAACACGTGCCGCAGCCAGGTGCACTGAACTCACTATCAGGGATAACCACACCAGCTACATCCATGCCAAACGACATGGCACCAAAGATTATAGCAGTGGAGCCTGAAGCGTGTCCGTCGCTGACGAAAGGAATCTACGCCTATGATTACGGTGATTGCTCGGGCTTGGTTCCGGCGCTCAAAATGCATACATTGGGACACAACTTCGTCCCCCCTGGAATCCATGCAGGAGGACTGAGATATCACGGCATGTCTCCCATAATAAGCGCACTTTTCAATGAAGGATTCATCGCTGCAAGGGCAGTAAAGCAACGTGCAGTTTTCGAAGCAGCAGAGTTGTTCGCCAGAACCGAGGGCATCATTCCTGCGCCTGAGTCAGCCCACGCGATTCGTGTAGCCATCGATCTGGCCGCAGAATGCACAGAAACGGGTCAAGAAGAGGCGATCTTGTTCGGGTTGAGCGGCCACGGCTACTTCGACATGAGCGCCTATGAGGCATACCGGAACGGAGTGTTGCAAGATTCCGTCCATCCACAATCCGAAATAGACAAAGCGCTGGCCGGGCTGCCCAAAAAGTGATCAACTTAGCACAACCCCTGCGCAAAAGGGGTGCCTTTTGTGCAGGGGTTCAGTAAGAGCGCTGCTCTTGGCTTTTGGCTGCCTGTCTCAGGCTTAACTTGCAAGGAGGAATCACAATATGAATACCGATGCCTGCCCTGAATTCAGGAAGTGCACATACGTTTTCGCTCTGGTAGATCGGAAAGAGTTAAGACCACACGAGCAAGTCGACGATGCAAGGATAGCGGAACTCAGCGCCGAAATAACAAGCGATGGTGTTCTCAGATATCCTGTTATTGTAGACAAGGGCTCAATGGTAATACTAGACGGACATCACAGAGTAACAGTCCTCACGAAACTGGGATGCACATTCATACCGGCATATCTTGTCGACTACTGCAACGACGGCATCCAGGTCGCAAGTTGGCGCGGCAGCCCCTCAATAGCCGGGATAAGTGAGATAACCAAGGAGACTGTGGTGTTAGCGGGGCTGACAGGCCACCTGTTTTCGCCTAAAACCTCGCGGCACATATGGCCATGGCCCCCGAAAGCGTACCCTATGCCGGTGAATCTGCTAAGAAAACTTTGACATGCCTTTCACCTGCTCAGGGCATTTCTCACAACGGCATATGATCGGACAGGAATATAGCCGCGAGACATGTCATATTGCCAAGAACCACAAAGGAATACCGGTATGCAGCGTAGAACACAATGTACCAAAGCAGCGAAATATGGAGGCGAAATCACAAGCGAAGGTTTGACATCTTTTTGTCTCGCGATCGCAGCAGATGAAGCCGGGGGAGACTGCATGAGCCAAACATGGACTGGCAATTTACTCCTTATGTAATTCCTTTGCTCCTTACCGTGGTATTGGGTGGAGGGGTGGCTGTGAGTGCCTGGAAACGACGTGAGAGTCCCGGGGCGGTTCCTCTGTTTTGGCTGTCAATCAGTGCCGGTGCCTGGGCGATGTTCAACGCCCTGGAAATTTCGTCTTTGGATATGCGCCACAAGATAGTGTTCGCCAATATCGAATACATAGGTATTGTATTCATACCCGTACTGTGGGTTCTGTTTGCTTTGGACTACTCGGGCTTTGACGCCGGCAAAGGCTGCAATTCCAGAAACTTTGCCCTGCTTTCGATTGTACCTGTAGTAACCTTGTTCTTTGTCTGGACAAATCAATGGCACGGATTGATGCGCCAGGCGGTCACGTTAGATATGTCGGGCCCATTTTCAAGAATCGTAAAAACATACGGCCCCTGGTTCTGGATTCATACTGCATACTCGTATGGATTGATCGCATTTGGATCTCTTATTACCGGACATACAGTGGCTCACCCTTCCAAATTATACCGTTCTCAGGCGCTTATATTGATGTCCGGGGTCGCAATACCGTGGATTGCAAACATCGCATACCTTGTCTATAGAGGTAACGTGTTTTCTGGTTTCGATATCACACCTACAGGCTTTGCAATCTCAGCCTTGTTGCTGGAAATCGGTATCGCAAGAGCCGGCCTTTTTTCTATTATGAGATTTGCCAGAGAGCATGTCTTGGATGAAATCGAAGATGCTGTTATCGTAACAAGTGCTTCGAATCACGTAGCGGACATGAACGCTGCTGCACAGAATCTTCTGGGAATATCACTAAACAGTGCAATAGGGCAGGATGTTAGCGAGATTTTCCACTCCATGGCAGCTTCCCCAGGCGCTGAACTTGACGACTTGACTAAGTGCTTAAGGCAACTTCCCGGATCGCCGGTTTCAGTGAAAGGTGAAATATCTTTCACGATCCAAGGAGAGCGGAGATTTTATGAGATTACGATATCGCCGCTAAATACAGGCGGAAACAGGCCCAAGGGTAAGCTTATTACCGCCAAGGATGTGAGCTGCCAGAAGAAAACGATGCAAACCCTGGAACAACTACAAGCTGAGTTAAGAGGAAGGGCAATACGTGGCCCTCTTGCCAAGCCCTAGTTGAAACAGCAATTGAAACAACCCACATCTACACTCTCGGGTTAGGGCAACTTTCGGGTTTGGTTTGCTATGCAACCTCGCCCCCCTCGAAATGCCTCCTATGCGGTTCGTGTTCCTCAGGCCGGAACTCTGCCGCGGGCTTCCTTCAGCACCCACCTTCGGTGAGTCCCCGCACCTCGCATTGGACACCCTTGCCCTTGGCTTGCACTTGGTCGTTACCTA
>DUTL01000324.1 GCA_012842105.1 Candidatus Fermentithermobacillaceae bacterium
ATACAGATTTCGCCCGAGGCTGCCGGAGGCTGTATGAATTTCAAGCTGCTGTATGAAAAAACTACTGCTTTTCAGAAAGCTGTCTGTTTTTCACACTGGTTTTCGAAAGGCTGTATAGATTTCATACAGGTTCCGCCACAAGCGGTATGAATTTCAAGCTGCTGTATAAAAAGACTACTGCTCTGCTTCTGGCCAAGGCTTTTTTTGAGCTGCATAATCAATCAGGTCTCACGAAGCTACTATGGTTGTGCCTGGTATGATTCCTCGATTATTCAATAGGAAGAGTTGCATGTTACCGGTGTTTGCTACATTATGGCAGGCCAGCGCAGGGATGGCGTAAGGCCAAGTTCCGTCTTTCCCCGGCACCTTTCTTCCTCGAAACGCACTGTAGCATATACTTACCACTTCCAGGCATGTATAGACTTGCCTCCACCAAGTGTCTGAAACACAGAGTAAAAGCGCTGCGTCAAATCTTCAAAAAATAGAAAACAGTAATTTTATTCAAATCATAGAAGGAGTTTTGAAATTCAACGCGAATAGTAACGATGAGGAACTGCTCATCGGTGATGAGCAAGTAATACCCTGTAGAATACTCCGGCAATTGGTTAGTGCACTATTGATTCTAACATTTTTTGGAGGTGATACCCAAGCACCCTACAATAAGCTAGCAACCCATAATGAGCATTCGAATGAAGTATGCGCTATTTCATCACATCTGAGTCCGCATAAGTGAACCCCTTGCAGATCTTTGCACTCTGGAAAACTGGTTAGTTCGTCTCATCTAAAGCTCAGATTTCTTAAATAGACCCAGGAGGTGAGTCTCATTGACTTTAACTCTACTGGCAGAAGAAGCTCCAAAGGGCATCTTCATTTTCGCCCCTGAGATGATGTGGGATTGCATTTTGATCATGTCGCTGTTTGCCCTGGTTTTCATAATGATTCAAAGAGCACGGGCAGGGCTTGCTATTCCTCAAATCCGGCGTATTGCAGGATTGGAAGCGATAGACGAAGCTTTGGGCCGCGCCACAGAAATGGGAAAACCCGTGCACTTTTCCCCCGGAATGAGTGGTTTCGGTTCTGAGATGTACGCAGGCCTTGCCGTATTAGCCTATGTATCAAAAATGGCAGCCCAGTACGACACCAAAATGATAGTCACTACCCGAAGGCCTCAAATCCACCCTGTTGCTTCAGAAATCGTTAAGCAATCTTACCTTGAAGCCGGGCGGCCAGACGCATACAATCCCGACGACATTCGATATGTATCAGAATGGCAGTTTAGCTATACAGCAGCCGTAATGGGTATTTTCCAGCGCGAAAAACCGGCTGCCAACCTAATGATAGGTTACTGGATGGCTGAAGCTCTTGTCCTGGCAGAAGCAGGTGCACAGGCAGGATGTATTCAAATAGGAGCAAACACAAACATCTTCCAGATTCACTTTTTTATTGTCACCTGCGACTACACACTGATTGGCGAAGAGCTCTTTGCCGCATCTGCTTACCTTTCAAGAGACCCGATGCTTACTGGTACAGTAGTGGCTCAAGACATGATGAAATTGGTTGTGGGGGCACTGGTAGTTATTGGCACTATCTTGGCAACTGTCAAAGGCGATGCAAAAAGCCTGATTGACTTCTTGTTGCTTTAAGGAGGAAGAGAAGGAATGAAACGACAACTGCCAATCCTAATAGTCGCTGCTACTGCCATTTTTGTGATGGCCATGAAATTCGTCAACTTCGGCCCGGCTGGTGCAGCAGCCATCAAGGAAGCCGATGTGTGGATCCAGGTAACATATGAATTTGCATTTCTTTTGGGCGCAATCAACTTCGTGCGGTTACACTATGGAAATGTGTCAAGACAAAGGCCTAAATGGATATACAGTGTCGTATCGCTGGTAGCCCTAGTCTTAACATGCCTCGTTACCCTGATTGATGGTGTGAACGGGACTATTGCCATGTTCTTGTACCAAAACATTGCTAACAGGATAGACAGCGCAATCTATGCTCTTTTGGGTTTCTATGTGTGTTCAGCTGCTTATCGTTCATTCAAACTCAAGAACCTTGAAGCCGGCATTTTGCTGGCATCGGCAGTACTGCTCATGCTTGCTCAAGCTCCCATTGGCGATGCCATATTTCCCGGTATGTCGAAATGGGGCGAATGGATATTGAATGTGCCAAACTCGGCGGGCATGCGCGGAATTCGCCTGGGTGCAGGAATTGGAGCATACGCTGCATCGATTAGGGTTATTCTCGGCCTTGAACGAAGCTGGACCGGCTCTGGAACATAACGAAAGGAGGGTCCGTTATGAATTGGGATAAACTACAACACATAGACCTGAGAATTTTATATGCGATCATCTTGCTGTGCATGATGATACCTATGTTCAAACCCGTTGGGTTGCCTGTAGCCGTATCTGATAACTCCGAGACAGTGTATCAGGTCATCGAGGATTTGCCTGACGGCTCAGTCATATGGGTCTCCCATGATACAGGCTCTGGCAACGCCCCGGAGTTAAACCCAATGATAACAGCACTTGCCAAACAAGCTTTTCGTAAAAACTGCAAACTTGTAGGGACTGCTTTCTTCAACGAAACGGTTGGCCCTACCTTGGTTTATGAACATATTGATGAAGTAGCTCAAGAAATGGGTAAAGAGTATGGCGTTGATTGGATTAACATTGGATACAGGCTTAACGCAGAAGCAACCATGAAAATACTGGTAGACGACGTGTGGGCAGGCGCCGGCGGCGTTGATTGGAGTGGCGATCCCCTTGCCGGTTTCCCTATCATGCAGGAAGTAAAATCCATTCGACACGACGTTGATCTTCTGTTTGTTACGACTGTAGGAAGCCCCGGATATGCCACGTGGATGCAATATGTGGCTGAACCCCTGAAAAAGCCTCTGACAGGCGGTGCTTCTTTGACGATGTATTCCGGCGTTCAGCATTACATTCGATCCGGACAGTTAAAGGGTTTCCTGGGCGGGCTCAGAGGGGCGGCCGAATACGAGCAGCTGGTTGGATATGCAGGGCAAGGCCTGGCTGGCATGGACGCTCAGTCTATGGGACACATAACTGTGATCATCTTCTTGATCCTTGGCAACATTGGTTACTTTATGTCACAGAAAAAAGGCAAACAGTAATTGAAAGGGGGCATAGCTGTGGAACAGTTTGGAAATATAGTCTCCTCAATTTGCATTCTTATGGCATGGTCGTACTTAATTAAGGAAAATCCCCTTTACACCTTTGCTGAGCACCTTTTGGTGGGCATGGCTGTGGGCAGGGGAATAGCCTACACAATAGAAGTGCAGTTAAAACCTAGAATTGTCGACGGTATTGTGGGCGAAGGACGCTGGAGCCTTCTTATTCCGGCTGTAATAGGATGCCTTATCTATTTCCGGTTTTTCAAGGGGTATGAATGGGTTAGCAGGATATGCATGGCGGTTTGGATTGGTTATGGTGCCGGAAACTTCCTGGGTTTCAACCCGGCAACATATATGCCACAGATATTTGACACGTTCATCCGCCTTGACAGTTTCGACAACGTGCTCTATTTCGTGATAGTCGTTTTAGTCATATGGTACTTTATCTTCACCATACGAAAAGAATCAGGCCCATTGAAGCACGCTTCAATGCTGGGCAGATATGCGTTGATGGTGGCGTTCGGTTCTGCCTACGGGTCCATCACCATGGCATATTTGTCTTTGATTATTGGGCAATTGCAGATAATTTTAAGGGATACACTACATCTTATTAAGTGACGCAAGTACACATCACCGACAATAACCGCGGTAGGAGGCCGGGGGCAGCACCCGGCCTCCTACCCGGGCACTCTGCCTGTATAAAACATCATCCTTATACACTTGCGGCCCTTGCTGTAAGCAAGACAACTCCTACTTGATCCTGTTACTCCTCCTCCATATGTTCATCCTCCCCGCCTGGCGAATCAGGCCATCGCGAAAGTCCGGATGAGCAATGGAGATGATCATCTCTGCCCTCTCCCACGTGCTGCGGCCGGCCAGGTTGACCATACCCCATTCGGTAACAATATACATTGCCTGGCTACGCGGGTCGGTAACTATGCCGCCTTCAGGCAGCGTCGGCACCACACGTGATGTTGTCTCGCCCGTTCTCCTGTTCGTATAAGTAGACGGCATGCAGATGAAGCCTTTTCCTTCTTTAGCCATAAGCGCACCTGTAAGGAAATCCAGCTGGCCCCCGGTACCGCTTATGTGCCTGGTGCCCGACGACTCTGAGCAAATCTGGCCGTACAGGTCCACCTCTATGCAGCCGTTAATGGCAACCAGGCGATCATGCTGTGCCATTACATCCGGTGAGTTGGTGTACTCAACCGGAAACGAAGCCAGCCCGGGGTTGTGATGGACCCAATCATATAGTTCCCTGCTGCCCAGGCCAAAAGACCATACCCCTTTCCCACGATCGATGGACTTACGCCTGTTGGTGAGCTTACCGGCCTTATACATATCCAGGTAAGAATCGCATAGCATTTCTGTATGCATACCGAGATCTTTCAAATCAGACTCGGCGATCATCTGGCCGACCAGGTTGGGCATGGCGCCAATGCCAAGTTGAATCACAGAGCCGTCCCTCACATGCTCACAGATCATCATGGCTATCTTTTCGTCCGCCTCTGTAGGCTCGACCGGCCCCAGCTCTGCAAGGGGTTCGTGAGTGCCTTCCACTACCACATCCACCTCTGATATGTGGATCACTTCAGCATAGCCACCGCACGCCCAAGGCAAATGCTCGTTGACCTCGAGGATGACTGTCTTGGCCTTGTCCAATATGGCCTTGGTAGAGGAATTTGTCAGAGAAAGATTGAAATATCCGTGCTTATCCATAGGCGTGACGGCTATACAGGCTACGTCCACATCAAGATACTTGCGGTAAAAAGTCGCCTGGCTGCGGTAGGTCATAGGCATGTAGTTACAAAGGCGTTGATCGTGGTATTTGCGTTCAGGAGTGCTGAAATGCCAGCTATTGTAGATAAAACTTTTGCGTTCAGGATCTGCTTCCACAATTCTCAACGGCTTGGGCATCACGCCACCGCGGACCTTTACATCCACAAGTTCGCCGGCACGTTTGGACAATGCTGCATCCAGCAGTTCGGGGATGTTAGAGTTCATCCCATAATCCACCCAGTCCCCATTCTTGATCAACCTCACCGCGTCATCCGGCGTCCTTAGTTTCTGCCTGTATTCGTTTGCATAACCCACTGCGCTTCTCCCCTCTTTCCGGTGTCGGTAATTCCTATGCTAGATACCTTTGAGACTTTTCTCCCTGCAATCCATATACATTTCCTTTGATTTGACATATTGCATCAAAGCAGGCCGAAAGTATATTCTATGCTTTGCTTAGAGAATCCTCCAGGTAAGGAAGGAATGGCCAATAGCCTAGAGAACACACTGCGAGCGCGCCTAAAAAGCGTTAATTCGAAATTCAGCATGTACCAACCTATTGTGAATGGACCAGGTTCCGAAAGGGCTAGGCCAAGATCTGACATATGGAACAGGAATAGAAGGACGGCTGAGAGAATTGTGATGAAACACCATCTATTTCGGTACCGGACTTTTTAGGAGGTAGAGCAAATGCTACACATAATGAACGCAATTTGCGGCCCGCGCTGTGATCAATGCCCTGCATACATTGCCACCAAGTCTCAAGATGAACATGCCATTCGACGCATCGCCGCTGAGTGGACAAGAGACATTGGGCGTACGTTCACTGCCGTAGACATAATATGTGAAGGATGCAGGGTCGAGGGTGCCCGCCTCTCATTGTACTGCGATGGTTGCGATATCCGCTTGTGTGCCCTTGCCAAGGGCAGCCTCACCTGCGCACACTGTGATGAGTATCCATGCGATAAGATCCGTGCGCCTCAAGCCAGACACGCCCTAGACGAAATCAGAACAACACTCAACCAAGAAAGAAGATGATACCACTATAAGTGACTCACCTGTCCGCTGAAGTAATATGTGTAAGGAGTTCTCTCCATACAAATCCAAGCCGAATCCTCTTGAAACTCTTGAGTGTTTGCTGCCCAAACTGCATTGGCCGGGCAGGCGAGCCACTCCGGCGGGTTGCAGGGCTTCCTGGGTGCCGACTGGCTCGACTGAAGAGCCATTCCGGCGGGTTGCAGGGCTTCCTGGGTGCCGACTGGCTCGACTGAAGAGCCACTCCGGCGGGTTTCGGGGCCTCACGATTGACAAATACTAAGGAATGTATTTATGATCCGATTAAGGACTTACTTAATTGGATGCGTGGTGACTTCCTCCGGTGAAATTGGCGGAGATTCTAAAAGCTTTGGGCAATGAGACACGTTACGATCTTGTGCAGCTCCTTGTACGTCATGAATACTGCGTCAGGGCACTTGCTGATCATCTAAACATTTCTGAATCTGCAGTTTCACAACATCTCAGTGTCCTGCGAGATGCAGGGCTTGTGGAAGGACACAGAAGAGGATATTACATTCACTACTGGGTCGATAGAGACGCCCTGAAAGATGCGGCTGCCAGGATCACTGAACTGGCAAACGTAACCCCCTGCAGTTTTGAACGTAGTAGGCATACACGCGAAGAAATCTGTTCTGCAGAAAGGAGGGAATCAGCAATGGCCGAGAAAGACAAGTGCAAGCACCCCGAATTAAGGCCAGAGGACGGCAAGTGCACCGACGAGCAAATCAAGAAGTGTCATGGTGATGAAGAGAAACATACTTGCGATGAGAAGAAGCCTTGTCATGAGAAAGGAGAACCTTGCGGTGAGAAGGAAGAGTCTTGCCATGACAAGGAAGAGCCTTGCGAGAAGTGTACCGGAGAGAATAGCAATTAATACATGATCGCCGGAATGCAGATTAGACATGAACACGTTCAACCTGTACCGGGAGAATGCTGTTCATGTCATCTTTTTTAAAGTGCAGGAAGTTTCCTATTGGTCAACGCTCATCCACTGCACCAGACTGCCCGTCCAAATGTACTTCGAAAACCTCACTGTGGTCAATGATCTGATCATGTCACAGATTCTGGCCAGATCTGCAGCCGAAGAAACAACAGTGCTCTTGGAGGAACAATGCTATATCACCGGAGCACGTATTGTTTCAGACGCACTTGTCTTCCAGGCTCATGAACCACGTCTTGCAACGGGCTCTATAGATAGAGTTTACCTGTACATTGTAGACCTTGCTAAGCGGTGAACAGAGTTTGAAAGTAGCGTCCGTCGTTCGTACTTCTACCGAAAAGAAGGATCATGGGAGATCGTAGCATAAAAGGATAACAGAGAACTGCCATTGTGCCTTACCTTGACAACGAGATGAGCGAAAGCGAGGAAAACCGGTTATGATGTCCCAAATCTCCCAGATGGTTCAAAGCCCCGTAGGGCCTCTCAAAATAACGGTGGAGGACGGTTTTGTTACCGGCCTTGAGTTCTCTGAGGGTACATCGAAAACTCAAAAACTTGATGTCCCATATGAGACAAACTTAGGTGATAGGACCGCAGTGCGAACCGGCAAGAAAGATGAAGACAATCTCAAGGTCCTCAATCAGGCCATCCACGAACTAGACGCTTACTTTGCCGGCCGGTTGCACCGGTTCACCGTTCCCGTAAGGTTTTCGGGAACGCACTTCCAACAGACGGTCTGGCAAGCCATGCAGGAAATCAGCTATGGAGAAACCAAGACCTATGGTGAACTTGCCGGGGCTGCAGGTTCTCCCAAAGCAGCCCGCGCCGTAGGAAATGCCTGCGCCGCCAACCCTGTTGCCATAATCGTGCCTTGCCACAGAGTCCTGGCACAAAACGGGCTTGGAGGGTTCGGAGGAGGCATCGATACGAAGCGGTGGCTACTGGATTTGGAAAGGACAAACGCAGATTAAGTCGTATTTTCCGCTATTCCAAAAGATCGCCTGGAGACATAACAAGGTGATTGACCTGTAAACTACGCCACTGGAGACACAGTGAACACATCCCAACAATTCAAGGGCCAGGCATCCACCCGGCCCTCTTAGTTTAAGCAATATCCCGCAATCCCAAACAATAGCGAAATGACGGAAACTCAACCAAAGAACCTGTCCAACGGAAACTCCTTTCCCTGAGGGAACGGGCATTTATAAGGGGAATCCTTTGTCTTCTCCTTGAATTCACCCCACGCTTTCTTTACCAGTTCCGGATTTTCAATCAGTTCAAGGGCGCACAGGGCCATGGTTTTTGCGCCAACCAGCATTCCCTTATGGCCAATGGAACTGCCCGACGAAGCGCAGTTTTGCCATGAATGCCCCGGGCAGCCAATGGGCACTGTTGCAGCCGACATTTGCACCGTTGGCACTATCCAGCTTACATCTCCAACGTCGGTAGAACCTCCGCCCGATCTGCCTTTGCCCCTGGGAGGCAGCAAGGAGGTGTGGATCACCTGCTCTTTGAGCTCAGGAAATTCCTGAAAATCCGGGCTGTTGCGCAAATTCTCAACCATGGACTTATCGAAAGTCTCAGCCAGTTTCCTTCCAAACTCCAGGTCCTTTTCATCAAATGCAGGCGGGCCAACCTTCTGCAGGCAATCCCACATAACATCAGCCAAAACTTCGTTAAGGAGCACATTGTAGCAGCCTGTAAGGAAGTCAATCTCAAAAGTGGTTCCCGTCATAAGCGCTGCGCCTTTTGCTACATTGACCAGCCTTTCGTAAATCTCGTCAACCTGGTCACGCCTGGGAGCCCTCACAAAATACCACACTTCGGCGAACGCAGGTACCACGTTGGGCTGGCCGCCGCCTGACGTAATTACATAATGAATAGAAGCATCCTTTATGACATGCTCGCGCAAATAGTTGGCACCGACGCTCATGAGTTCCACAGCATCCAGCGCCGAACGGCCGTTATGAGGGTCACCTGCTGCGTGGGCAGTCTTCCCAAAGAACTGAAACTTAGCTGAATTCATTGCAGTGCCGCTACTCAACCTAACAGTGTTGATCGAGCCGGGATGCCATGTAATCGAAATGTCCAGGTCAGAAAAGAGCCCCTCTCTGGCCATGTATACCTTCCCTGCCAAAAGTTCTTCAGCCGGGCAACCGTAGTACCTTACCGTACCGGAAAGTCCTCTCTCTTCAAGCGCCTGCTTCACAGCCACAGCCGCTCCCAGCGAGGCAGTCCCAAGAAGGTTGTGCCCGCACCCGTGGCCCGGGCCGCCTTCCTCTCTGGGCTTTCTTTCAGCCGAGACTTCCTGGGATACGCCTGCAAGGGCATCATACTCACCTAAAAACCCAATGTATGGCCTTCCTTCTCCCCACTCTGCAGCAAAAGCTGTGGGAATTCCCCCTGCTTCCCTGGTAACCGTAAAGCCCTGCTTTTCGAGATAGTCAGCCTGAACCTGAGCCGACTTAACCTCACCGAAACCTATTTCAGAGTAGTTCCAAACTGCATCTGCAATCTGAATCAGGTCTTGTGCCTTTTCATCCACAAACTTCAAGATATCCGCCAAAAAGCTCGCCTCCTTTAGACTTGATCAAAACATGCCGGAGACACATTGAAACCCTATCCAATTTCTCCGAAGCTGAGAACTGCAATTACTGCACCGGAAAGGGCGGCAAGATTGACAGACCTTTTACACCGGTAATTTCTTTGCCGAAGTACTGTATTATGCGGCAGTTCACATGTAAGACCGGCAGCCCTCCCCATGCCTTAGGCCCAGGTTGGCCAACAAACATATTCTCAGTTACATGTTCTTCTCCGTCAAGACGTGTTTTCCTGCATTGTTTCCGGGTTCGAAACAGTTTACAGCACACTTGCCATGCGGAGTATCCCCTGAAGCAAGACCAGCACAATACATGCAAAAGCCGTAGGTATTACAATAGACAGCAGCGTCCATTTTTTACTGCCGGTTTCTTTGAACACTGTGTAAACAGTAGTTCCACAAGGATAATGAAGCAGCGAAAACAACATGGCAGATACAGCAGTCACCCAGGTCCATCCATGTTGAAACAGAACCGACTGCATGGCAGCCATAGATGCGGCCTGGGACATGGCGCTCTGAGAAAGATAGGCCATCAAAGCGATAGGAATGACAATTTCGTTGGCGGGAAATCCCAGAATGAAGGCGAGCAGGATTACCCCGTCCATGCCAAGCAGCCGCCCGGCAGGGTTCAGAAAGTTCGCTAGGGCGGCGAGCAGAGTTGATCCCCCAAGCGGGACGTTTGCCAAAAGCCACGTTACTACACCACAAGGTGCTGCCACCAGGACTGCACGCTCCAACACAAAGATCGTACGGTCTTTGAAAGCACGTGCAATCACTTGAAACACCTTGGGTTTCCGGTACGGGGGAAGTTCCATGATGAAAGACGACGGAACGCCTTTGAGAATTGTCTTAGACAGTATATACGAGACCAAGAACGTGCTGGCCACTCCAATCAGAATGGCACATAAAACTGCAGTTCCCGACACTGCTGCTGATAATACCGCCGAGCCGGCGGTGTGCGCGCCTGACTGTGAAAGCACAGGGCCGGCGGTACCGCCGGCCCTGTGCTTTCACAGTCAGGCGCGCACACCGCCGGCTCGG
>DUTL01000325.1 GCA_012842105.1 Candidatus Fermentithermobacillaceae bacterium
ACCCATTGCCTCCGGCCGTGTTTGGAATTTCGTTTTCATTGGCAGCTTGGTGGATGCCAGCCTTAAAGCCTCCCTGGCTGTTAGTAGTTAAGCCTGGGCGTATTCTCTTTGAGATAGCAGGCGTTCCTGAAGAAACAGCCAGGGAGGCTTTAAGGCTGGCATCCACCAAGCTGCCAATGAAAACGAAATTCCAAACACGGCCGGAGGCAATGGGTGCCTTACAGGAAAAGGCGGTGAGAGAAGATGAAGGTGCAGGAAATTAGGAAAATGAGCGACAAGGATTTGAACAGCAAGCTTTCAGATCTCAAGGATGAGCTGTTTAACCTGCGCTTTCAGCATGCTACAGGGCAGCTCGACAATGTGATGAGGATACGCGAGGTTAAGCGATCCATAGCGCGGGTGAAGACTATTCAGCGCCAGAGAGAACTCGGAATGCTTGCCCAGGAGGGTTAAGGTATGGAGCGTGGGAAACGTAAAGAACTGATCGGCGTGGTTGTAAGCGACAAATTGAATAAGACTCGGGTTGTGGCGATTGAAAGCTGGAAAGTTCACCCGCTTTACAAGAAACGGTTCAAATCAACCCGAAAAATACAGGCACACGACGAAGATAATTGTTCAGCCATAGGTGACAAAGTGAGGGTGTTTGAGACAAGGCCTTTATCGAAGCACAAACGATGGAGAATTTCTGAAGTGCTCGAGAAGTCAAAGGGCCAAGCAGGGGGTGACCGGAGTTGATCCAGCCACAGAGCAGGTTGAAGGTAGCAGATAACACAGGTGCAAGAGAAATCATGTGCATAAGGATTCTTGGGAGCGGCTTTAGGCGCTACGCCTGCTTGGGTGATGTAATTGTTGCTTCGATCAAACAGGCCACGCCCGGAGGCGTTGTTAAGAAGGGCCAGGTAGTAAGGGCGGTCATAGTTCGAACAAGCAGAAACGTTCGGCGCCCTGACGGCACTTATATCAAGTTTGACGACAATGCTGCAGTGATTCTCAAAGATGAAACAGAGCCTCAAGGTACCCGTATTTTCGGGCCTGTGGCACGGGAACTTCGAGAGAAGCGTTTTACCAAGATCATATCTCTCGCTCCCGAAGTTATTTAGTGCCTGGAAGGTGGTGGGTTTGAGTGAATATCCGTAAGGGTGATACAGTCCTGGTGATAAGTGGCAAGTATAAAGGGGCTAAGGGTAAAGTGCTTAGGGCCATGCCTGCAGCCAACAGTGTAATTGTTGAGCGGGTGAATTTGCATAAGAAGCATCAAAGGCCCACCCAGGATTTGCCTAAAGGCGGCATTATAGAGAAAGAGAGCCCTGTACACAGGTCGGCAGTTATGCTCTTGTGCCCCAAGTGTTCCAGGCCCATAAGGGTCGGGTTCAAAGTATTGGATGGTAAGAAAGCTAGGGTTTGCAGAAAATGTGGCGAAGCCATTGACAAGTGAGGTCGAGGAACGTGTCGCTTAAGGATGTATACCGTCAAGATGTAGTTCCCGCCATGATGAAGGCATTTGACTATAAAAACATGTTACAAGTGCCCAAAGTCGAAAAAGTGGTTGTTAACATGGGGGTAGGCGAAGCTACCCAAAATGCCGATGCTTTGGAAGCTGCAGTCTCTGACCTCACAAAGATTACAGGACAGAGGCCTGTTATAACCAAGGCCAAGCGTTCAGTATCAGCCTTCAAAGTGAGAGCGGGTATGAATGTAGGATGCAAAGTTACCCTCAGGGGAGATCGTATGTATGATTTCTTAGAGAAACTGTTCAACGTGGTTCTCCCCCGGGTTAGAGACTTTCGTGGAGTGTCGCCGGACAGCTTTGACGGCCGGGGCAACTACTCCATGGGGCTCAGAGAACAACTTATATTTCCGGAAATCGAGTATGATGAGGTTTCGAAGATACGTGGTATGGACATTACCATTGCCACTACAGCGAACACTGATGAAGAAGGGCGATACCTTCTCCAATCTTTAGGTATGCCTTTTCGACAGTAAGGAGGAGATTTCTTGGCGAGCAAAGCCAAACTTAGCAAGGCGAACAAGGAGCCAAAATTCTCCACGCGGAGAGTCAACAGGTGCAATATTTGTGGCAGAACCCGTGCCTATATGAGAAAATTCGGCCTGTGCAGGCATTGTTTCAGGGCTTTGGCTCATCGCGGTGAGATTCCTGGCGTAAAGAAAGCCAGCTGGTAGGAGGGAAATTATCGATGACACATGATCCTATTGCCGATATGCTTACCAGGCTGCGCAACGCTGGCATGGCAAAACACGAGAGGGTGGATATGCCTTACTCTCAAATGAAGGAGAGGATTGTGGCAGTCCTTAAAGCAGAAGGCTATATAAGGGACTATGAGGTAATACAGGGCAAGCCGTTTTCAAAATTGCGAGTATACTTAAAATACGGCCCTGGCAAAACATGTGCAATAACCGGAATTAGGCAGATCTCCAAGCCTGGTCTTAGGGTTTATGCCGGCAAGGAAGATGTTCCCAGAGTGCTGGGTGGGTTAGGCATTGCTGTCATTTCCACGTCTGCGGGGATTATGACCGATAGGTCAGCTCGTACGGAGGGGAGAGGCGGCGAAGTGGTTTGTTACGTATGGTAGGAAGGTACAGGAGGGTTTTTGCATGTCGCGAATTGGAATAAAACCCATAGAAATACCCTCAGGGGTTAACGTGACTGTGGATAATGCCACAATTTCGGTAATGGGCCCCAAAGGGACGCTGAGCAAGCAGCTTCATCCGGACATGAAGGTTACGGTTAATGAAGGCGCTATTATTGTTGAAAGGCCGTCTGACACCAAGAAACACAAGTCTCTCCATGGGCTGACGCGCACATTGGTTAACAACATGGTCATTGGTGTGACCCAGGGTTACGAAAAGGGGCTGGAAATGTCCGGCGTCGGTTACCGGGCTTCAAAGTCCGGAGACAAAGTAATACTGAACCTTGGCTTCTCCAAGCCTTGCGAGATAGTACCTCCTAAGGGAATCGAGATTGAGGTGCCGGCTCCCACAAGAGTGATAGTACGCGGAATTGATAAGGCCATGGTCGGGCAGGTAGCTTCCGACATACGAAGGCTGCGGCCGCCGGAGCCTTATCAAGGCACAGGCGTTAGGTATGTTGGAGAGACAATAAAACGCAAGGTTGTCAAGGGCGCTAAGTAGCCTGCAGGGGAGGAAGGACATTAGATGGCTGTGAAGATAAAGCATGAAAAGCGAGCCAGGCGCCACCGTCGCGTAAGAAGAAAAGTGGTGGGTACACCTGAGCGTCCAAGGTTGAACGTGTTCAGAAGTTTAAACCATATTTACGCGCAGATAGTTGATGATACGGCCCGGGAAACCCTCGTATCAGCTTCGTCGCGTGAAGAAACTTTTGAAGCATCGGGTAAATCAGGCGCCAACGCCGAGGGAGCCACAGTGGTCGGAAACCTGATCGCCAAAAGGGCTTTGGAAAAGAATATAAAGCACGTTGTATTCGACCGTGGCGGCTACCGTTATCACGGACGTGTCAAGGCATTAGCAGACGGAGCCAGGCAAGGTGGGCTGGATTTCTAATATGCGGGGTGATTATTTGTTGTCAAGAAATAGTTCCGCCAGGGATGGCCGGAGGGGCCGGCCCGACGAAGAGTTTAAGGACCATGTGGTCACTTTTGGCCCAGTGTCCAAGACAGTCAAAGGCGGGCGCAGGCGGACTTTTAGGGCCCTTGTAGTGGTCGGAAACGGAAATGGCAAGGTCGGGGCCGGATTGGGCAAGGCGCAAGACCTAACCGACGCCATCAGGAAAGGCATTGACGATGCCAAGAAGAATGTGATTGAAGTACCTATGAACGAGTCTACCATTCCACATGAAGTGATAGGCCGTTTTGGTGCAGGCAGGGTTCTTCTGCGTCCGGCGTCGCCAGGTACAGGTATCATCGCGGGCAGGGGTGTGCGCCCCATTATGGAACTTGGAGGAATCCAGGATGTTCTGGCCAAATCTTTGGGCTCTTCCAATCCTTACAACGTTGTATATGCGACGATTGAAGCTCTTAAGAACCTTCGCAGCGCACGCGAGATAGCAGAGATACGTGGCCTGGCAGGAAGGAAGGAAAAAGGTGAAGAAGCGGAGGTCATTCCCAATGGACTTGCATGAGGTACTCTCACCAATTCCGGGTTCTGTGAGGAAGCCCAGGCGAAAGGGGCAAGGGCTTGGTTCCGGGTTCGGTAAGACTGGAGGGAGAGGGCAGAAAGGCCAGAAATCAAGGTCTGGTGGCACCAAACCACCGGGCTTTGAGGGCGGGCAAACGAAACTCGTAAGGCGCATTCCAAAACGCGGTTTTAAGAACATATTTGGAATCACTTATGATGTTGTGAATGTTGGCGAAATGGACATCTTCGAGGCAGGCAGCGATGTGGGCCCTGAGGATCTGAAAGACGCGGGGCTCCTCAGGAGGAATTCACGCTACATCAAAATTCTGGGTGAAGGTGAGATCGATAAGGCTTTTACTGTTAAGGCACATGCGTTTTCTAACAGTGCGAAACAGAAAATTGAAGCTGCCGGCGGCAAAGCCGAGGTGATATAGATGGTATCGACGTTCAGGACTGCATGGCGCGTCCCTGATCTCCGTAACAGAATATTGTATACAGTGGGTATGCTTATTGTCTTCAGGGCAGGGGTTGCAGTACCTGTGCCAGGCATTATTCCGGAAGTCATTGCCGAACTGTTCAAAGAAGGAACCTTATTTGCTTTCATGGACCTGTTTTCAGGCGGTGCCTTGAGGAACTATTCGGTATTTGCCATGAGCATTTATCCGTATATCAACAGCTCAATCATAATGCAGCTTCTTACTATGATCATACCGAAGTGGGAAGAGATGTCCAAAGACGAAGACGGAAGAGAGAAACTTCAGGATTACACCAGATACGCGACGATAGTTCTCGGCGCTATCCAGGCTACCGGTATGACACTGGGTATTCGTGCCCAAGGAGCTCTTGTATCGACTTCACCCTGGGTTCTCATTGAAGCGGTATTGAGCCTTACAGCCGGGACTGCATTTTTGATGTGGCTTGGTGAACTCATTACCGAAAAAGGCATTGGGAACGGGATTTCCCTGTTCATATTTGGTGGAATAGTGTCAGGGATGCCTCGTGAAATAGCCAGTTTGTATGTTCTGCTCAGACTTGGGCGAACCCACTGGTACAATGTTTTGGCTTTGCTGGCTATAACTCTGATTACTTTGGTGCTTGTCATTTGGGTTACCGAAGGCGAAAGGCGCGTGCCTGTACAGTATTCGAAAAGGGTTGTGGGGCGTAAGATGATGGGCGGTTATTCAACCCACATTCCAATGAGGATCAACCAGGCCGGTGTAATTCCTGTAATCTTTGCGTCCTCGCTTCTGGCTTTCCCTGCCACAATCGCCTCGTTTATCCAGGCGCCGTGGGCACGTCGTTTAGAGGCGTTTTTTGACTACACGCAGCCGTGGTACACGGTCATGTATGCTTTGCTCATATTCGGGTTTACTTTCTTTTATACATCTATGGTGTTTAACCCTCTGGATGTAGCGGATAACATGAGGAAATACGGCGGATTCATACCTGGCATCCGTCCGGGCAGGCCTACTGCTGATGTTCTGGCGCGAGTAGTCAACAAGATTACTTTTGTGGGGGCGCTTTTCCTTGCGATAATAGCCATTTTGCCCAACTTCGTTATACAGATTACGGGCTTACCCGGATTTCAGGCTTTGGGTGGCACCGCCATGCTTATTGTAGTAGGTGTTGCGCTTGAAACCATGAAGCAAATTGAGGCTCAACTTGTGATGCGTAACTATGAGGGGTTCTTAAAGTGAGGAGATTTGAGTGAGACTTTTGTTCTTGGGGCCACCGGGAGCAGGTAAGGGCACACAGGCAAAACTCGTGGCTGAAAAGTTCGGGCTAATTCATATAGCGCCGGGCGACATATTTAGGCAGGAAGTAAGGGCAGATACTGATCTGGGGCGCGTCGTAGAAGGCATAATGGCTGAAGGACGGCTTGTACCTGATGATATAACCACGCAAATCATCGAGAAAAGGATTGCCTCGCCTGAAGCCGCAAATGGCTTTGTTTTGGATGGCTTTCCCAGGAATATTGCTCAAGCCGGGGCTCTCACCAAACTTCTTGAAGCTAGAAATGACAGGCTCAACCTAGTGATAAACCTGGAAGTCCCCGAAGAAGAACTTGTGGGGAGATCGAGAACCAGAAGGGTTTGTTCCGGTTGCGGGAAACCTTACAACATTAAGCTTGAACCACCCAGGATAGAAGGCAAGTGTGATGTTTGCGGAGGAGCCCTTATTGCACGGGAAGATGACCAAGAAAGCACGGTAAGGCAACGGTTGAAACTCTACCATGAGGTTACCGAACCGTTGTTTGAGTATTACAATCGAGACGAAATTGTGGTATCTATAAATGGTTGTGGAGATGTAGATTTGATTTTCGAAAGAATCGTTGAATCTCTTGAGAAAAAAGGTTTGTCGGGGAAGAGATAAGCTGATGATCATTTTGAAAACTGACAGAGAACTGGCTATTATGGCTAAGGCGGGGCAAATTGCGCGAGAGTGTTTGCTGAGGCTGGGCGCGATGATCAGTCCCGGAGTCAAAACATTTGAGCTGGACCGGGCTGCAGAGGAGTTCATAAGAAGCAAAGGCGCTTTGCCTACGTTTAAGGGGCTTTACGGCTTTCCGGCCACTATTTGCACATCCAAGAATGAAGTAGTGGTACACGGAGTCCCAGGGGATACGGTTTTGGAAGAAGGCGACATCATCTCACTCGATGTGGGCGCTACTTTTCAGGGTTTTGTCGGAGATACCGCGGCGACGTTCCCGGTTGGGAAAGTTTCTCCAGATGCCCTGAAGCTTATTGACGTTACAAGAGAGTCTTTGAATCGGGGTATTGCACAAGCAGTGGCAGGCTCCCACATCGGAGACGTAGGCCATGCAATTGAGGGTTATGTAAAAGAGCATGGATTCAGTGTGGTCAAGGACTATGCCGGGCATGGGGTTGGCAGATCCATGCACGAGAGCCCAACGGTGCCAAACTACGGGAAACCAGGTATGGGGCCGCTGCTACGCAAGGGGTTGGTTATAGCTATCGAACCAATGGTTAACGCCGGAGGTTCAGAAGTGATTACGTTCCCCGACATGAGTGTTGTGACCAGAGATGGTTCATGGTCAGCTCA
Source organism: Candidatus Fermentithermobacillaceae bacterium (assembly GCA_012842105.1). Classification (GTDB taxonomy): domain Bacteria; phylum Bacillota; class Sulfobacillia; order Fermentithermobacillales; family Fermentithermobacillaceae; genus DTU015. Next base: position 7,177 of record DUTL01000325.1, read on the forward strand.
CTTTGAGCACACAGTGGCCATTACTGAAGAAGGCCCGGTTTGCCTTACTATGGTATAACCTGGTAATATGCGGATACACTTTTCTTATAAATGAGGAGGAATAGCATGCCGAAACAAGACAGCATTGAGGTTGAGGGCAGGGTAACAGAGCCGCTTCCCAATGCCATGTTTCGGGTGGAAGTCGAAGGCGGGCACAAAGTGCTGGCACATATCTCCGGAAAGATGAGGATTAACTTCATCAAGATTCTCGCCGGAGACAGAGTGCTTGTTGAACTGAGCCCATATGACTTGACCCGCGGCAGGATTGTCCGTCGCCTTAGATAGGGACAAGGGATGTCTTCCTTTTGAAGGGGGTTTTTCATGTGAAGGTGAGGCCTTCAGTGAAGAAGATATGCGAAAAATGCCGGATTATCAGAAGGCACGGCAGAGTTGTAGTGGTTTGTTCTAATCCAAAGCACAAACAGAGACAGGGTTAATTGGGGGTGAAATGTGAATGGCTCGTATCGCAGGCGTTGACCTACCCAGAGACAAGAAGCTGCAGGCTGCCCTTCCTTACATTTACGGTATCGGGCAAACCCGGGCCAGAGAGATACTTGAGGCTACGGGAGTTAGTCCTGACACTCGAGTAAGGGATCTTACAGAAGAAGAAATCGCCAGGATCAGGGACTTTATTGACAATAACTATAAAGTTGAAGGCGATCTTAGAACGGAAGTGCAGCTTAACATAAAGCGACTTATTGATCTTGGGACGTACAGAGGGCTCCGTCACAGACGAGGCCTGCCTGTAAGAGGGCAGCGGACTCAAACCAATGCCCGTAGCAGAAAAGGCCCCAAGAAAACAGTTGGAATCAGGCGGAAGAGATGACGTTGGGGAGGGTAGATAAGACTTGGCTAGAAGGAAGCAAAGGGTACGAAGAAGAGACAGGCGTGTTGTGGAGAAAGGCATAGCTCACATTAGATCTACTTTCAACAACACAATGGTAAGCATAACCGATACCCAGGGCGGAGCGGTATCCTGGTCATCATCAGGGAAACAGGGTTTTAAAGGGTCGCGAAAAAGCACTCCTTTTGCTGCACAGACGGCAGCGGAGGAGGCAGCCAGGCAGGCCATTGATGTGGGAATGCGAGAGGTAGAGGTTCGCGTTAAGGGGCCGGGCGCGGGCAGGGAGGCTGCCATACGCGCTTTGCAGGCCGCAGGCCTTGAAGTTACTGTCATTAAGGATGTTACTCCTGTTCCACATAACGGGTGCCGCCCACCAAAGCGACGCAGAGTATGAGGGAGGCAAACAATGAGCAGATACACAGGACCCGTCTGCAGATTATGCAGGCGTGAAGGTCAGAAATTATATCTTAAGGGTGAGAAGTGTTTCACAAAATGCACTTTTGAGAAACGGTCTTCAGCTCCTGGGATGCACACAAGAATGAGAAGGCCGAGTGAGTACGGATTACAGCTTCGGGAAAAGCAAAAGGCCAAGAGATTGTACGGAGTTGGAGAAAAGCAGTTCCGGCAGTATTTCAGGAGGGCTATCAAGGCACGAGGGGTTACCGGTGAGACCCTTATGCAGCTTCTTGAAAGAAGGCTTGACAACGTAGTTTACCGGGCCGGGTTGGCTAGCTCCAGAAGTGAAGCAAGGCAAACAGTGAATCATGGGCACGTTGCCGTAAATGGCCGTAAGGTAGATATTGCCTCATATCTGGTAAGCCCCGGGGACGAGATTGTCATTAGGCCGCGGTCTTTGAAGATGGATAGGTTCAAGGCCATGGCAGAGTATCTGGAGGGCCACACTGCTCCTGCATGGATATCGCTGGATCCTCAAAACTTTAAGTGCACAGTTTTGAGGTTGCCAGAGCGGGATGAAGTTGACGCTCCGGTTGATGAACGTCTGATTGTTGAGCTTTATTCTAAGTAATTTACCCCGGGTAATTTGTGTTAAACAAGAGGGGGGCTCATAAAGTGTTCGAATTGATCGAGCCGAGAATCCAATGCGAAGAGATGTCGCTTGACAAAACATATGGCCGTTTTGTGGTAGAGCCTTTGGAAGAAGGATACGGCGTTACGCTGGGCAATTCCCTGAGGCGTGTACTGTTGTCATCCTTGCCTGGAGCAGCTGTAACCAGCGTGAGGATAGACGGGGTGCTTCACGAGTTCAGCACTGTTCCGGGCGTTAGGGAGGATGTAACGGCCCTAATACTAAACCTTAAAGCACTGGTGCTTAAGATTTATAACCCGGGTATGAAAACAGCCCGAATTGAGAAAGAAGGCCCAGGAACGGTTACAGGCCGGGATATTGTGGTAGATCCTGATGTTGAGATCGTGAATCCTGATGTTTACATTGCAGAGATTGACGAAGACGGGTCGTTGTTCATGGAGTTGGCCATCGAAGACGGGCGGGGATATGTGACAGCCGAAGACAATAAGATGGCCGATCAACCTTTGGGAACAATCGCAGTTGATTCGAGGTTCACTCCTATTACCAAGGTCAACTTCCGGGTGGAAGATACTCGTGTAGGGCAGAGGACTGACTATGACAAGTTAATCATGGAAGTATGGACGGACGGGAGTGTCAGGCCTGATGAAGCCATTGAAACTGCGGCCGGGATACTAATTGACCACCTGGAACTTTTCAAGAATCTCACTGACCGGGTTAAAGAGGATACAGAAGAAGAAGAACCTGAGGAAAAGTCAGAACTTGATAAGTTGCTGGAAATGCCTGTCGAAGATCTGGAACTTTCAATGAGGGCATTTAACTGTTTGAAACGTGCAGGAATCAATACCATGGGCGAACTTGTTCAGAAGACCGAGCAGGAGATTTCCAAGGTGAGGAACATGGGCAAGAAGTCCCTTGCAGAGGTTAAGGCCAAGATGGCTGAATTGGGGCTGGCTTTTCGCCTTGAAGACGAATGAATGAGGGGGAAACGAAGTGGGTTACTCTCGATTTGACAGACCTACAGCGCAACGCAAGGCGCTTTTTCGCGGCCTTGTAACGTCACTTTTAGAGCATGAAAGGGTAGAGACGACTCTCGTTAAGGCGAAAGAGGCTCAGTCCATATGCGAGAGAATGATTACTCTCGCAAAACAAGATAACCTGGCTGCGCGGCGGAGGGCTCTGGCTTTTATCAATAATGAAGACGTGGTAACCAAGCTTTTTGAGGCTATCGGGCCTAGATATGCCCACCGTTCAGGCGGATACACAAGGATCATACAAACCCGCCAGAGACGGGGCGACGGGGCTCCTATGGCCATAATAGAACTTATCCGGCCGGAAAAGTAAAGAAGTTGAGTATGACCATGGTTGACGAAGCTTGGGGCCTCGAAGCAAAACGCGTGTTTTACAGGTATGAGGTGGACGAGACTCATAAAGTTTTGGCATTGGCCGGGGTGGATTTTGAAGTATCGCAAGGAGAATTCGTTGTGGTCTTGGGCCCCAACGGATCCGGCAAATCCACTCTGGCTAAACACTTCAATGCTCTATTGCTGCCCGATGACGGTGATGTCTGGATCTTTGGAATGAACACCAAGGATTCAGAGTCTACCTGGGAGATAAGGCGAAGTGCCGGAATGGTTTTTCAAAACCCTGACAACCAGTTGGTAGCTACGGTAGTAGAGGAAGACGTGGCTTTCGGCCCTGAGAACCTGGGAGTAAAACCACAAGATATCAGGGAGCTGGTTGCCAATGCCCTTGAAGCCGTAGGTATGGAGGCGTTCAACCGCCATGCCCCCCATCACCTGTCCGGAGGCCAGAAGCAAAGAGTGGCCATAGCCGGTATACTGGCTATGAAGCCAAAATGCATAATCCTTGATGAGCCCACTGCCATGCTCGACCCTGCCGGTCGTGAAGAAGTAATGAAGACGATTAAGGGTTTGAACGAAGAAATGGGGATCACCATTATCCATATAACCCACTTCATGGATGAAGCGCTTTATGCAGACAGGGTTATCGTAATGAATGAAGGGCAAATCGTGATGCAGGGAACGCCCAAAACGGTTTTCGGGCAATCGCACATCATTTCCCAAATAGGGCTTGATGTGCCGCCTGTTGGGAAACTAAGCCAGGAGTTGTGTTTGGCGGGCATTAATATAGATCCAGGCGCACTGACCGTGGATGAACTGGTGGATGAATTATGCCAATTGAAGTCAGGAATTTAACCCATACGTACATGCAGGGTACCATATCGGAAGTAACCGCTATATTCGACATCAATTTTCGAATAGACGACGGTGAATTTATAGGTCTGATAGGCGCTACAGGTTCAGGAAAGTCAACGTTGATTCAGCACCTTAACGGCCTCTTGAAGCCTTCGTCAGGCACTGTGCTGGTTGACGGCGTTGACATTTGGTCAAAGGGCGTCAGCCTGAAGAAGGTTAGGCAAAAGATAGGCCTGGTGTTTCAGTATCCTGAACAGCAAGTGTTCGAAGAGACAGTCTATGATGACATCGCTTTTGGGCCAAAGAACCTGGGCTATTCTCAGAAAGAGGTTGAAGGACAGGTTGAAGAGGCTTGCGAGCTAGTAGGGCTGGACCGGGAACTCTTATCCCGCTCTCCCTTCGAGTTATCAGGCGGACAGGTCAGGAGAGTGGCTATAGCAGGCATTCTGGCGATTAAGCCGAAGGTGCTTATCCTGGACGAGCCTACCGCAGGGCTAGACCCGAGGGGCCGGAGGGAGATTTTGGATAATATTAAGAATCTCCATGAGACGGGGATAAGTGTGATTCTGGTATCTCATAACATGGATGATGTAGCCAGGTTATGTGAGAGAATCATGGTTCTGGACAAGGGCAAGTTGGTGGCAGACGGGCCGGCCCGGGAGGTATTTTCTCAAGGCAGGTTCTTAGAGTCGATAGATCTCAAACCTCCTGACGTAACTGTTCTCATGGAGAAACTACGTGATCGAGGCTGGGCAGTGCGGAACGACGTTCTCACCGTTGAAGAAGCGTGTGCTGAGATAGTAAAGGAACTGCAAAGAAGAGGGGTGGCAGGGGCCATATGATTTCAGGCGGAGCAATAATAGGGCAATATTATCCTGTTGGTTCATTTGTTCACTCCTTGGATCCCAGGGCAAAGATATTGATATCAGTGATTTTCATGATTGTTTTGTTCGTCGGGAACAACTTCTATGCGTTTGCTGTTACAGGTGTTTTTGCTGTGCTGGCAATAACCCTTTCAAAGATTCCTTGGAAGGTGCTTATAAGAGGGCTCAGGCCAATAGTTTTCATAATGAGTTTCACAATCATACTGCACCTTTTCTTAACTCCGGGGCAGGCAATATTCGAAATTGGCCCGTTAAGGGCAACGTGGGCTGGGTTGGTGCAAGGTATGTTTATAGGGGTAAGGCTTATCATCCTGATCATGTTCACGTCTCTATTGACCCTTACCACTTCACCTATTGAGTTAACTGACGGGCTTGAGGACATCCTTAAGCCCTTTTCCAGGATGGGGGTTCCTGCCCACGAGATTGCAATGATGATGACTATCGCTTTGAGGTTTATCCCAACCTTGCTTGAAGAAGCTGATAGGATAATGAAAGCTCAAATGGCCAGGGGGGCTGATTTCGAGTCGGGTAATATGGTTCAAAGGTCAAAGAGCCTGGTCCCTCTTCTGGTTCCTTTGTTTGTCAGCGCATTCAGGCGGGCCGATGATCTGGCTATGGCTATGGAAGCCAGGTGCTACCGGGGCGGCGAGGGCAGGACCAGAATGCGGGAACTGAATTTGTCAACAAATGACTATTTTGCTTTTGGGCTCACAATTGTCATGTCCGCGCTGGTGGTCTATACCCGGGTCCGGTTCGGGCCTGTGATTCCCAGGGGCGCTGTGTAAGGTTGGGTGTGCTGCTTAGTGAGTGGTAAGATAACCAGGATAGAATTACACGTGCAATATGACGGTACGTGTTATGCGGGCTTTCAAAGGCAGAAGGACGTAGTCACGGTCCAGGGGGTTTTGGAGGATGCTCTTGGGAGGCTCTTGAAGCACCCTGTTACTGTAAGGGCTGCAGGAAGAACCGATTCTGGGGTTCATGCACGGGGCCAGGTAGTTGCATTTAACACAATTTCCTCGATTCCTCCCGGCAGAATCCCCAAGGGGCTTCTTGGGCTTTTGCCCGACGACATCATAGTCGATTGGGCCGGGGAAATTGCTCTTGATTTTGATCCTGTTAAGGATGCGGTAAGCAAGACTTATTGCTATAGAATTTGGCGTGGCAAACGTATGCCGGTTATGGCCCACAGGTATGTTCTGTGGTATCCGGGTGGCCTGGACTACCAATTGATGGTTGATGAAGCATTGGACTTTGAAGGCACAAGGAATTTTGCAAACTTCAGAGCCCTAGGGTCTTCGGCCAAAACTACTGTGAGGCGCGTGACACGGGCAAGGTGGGTGCAAAAAGACGTAGGCGGCCAGAAAAATGTTTTGTGGGAGTTTTGGGTTACTGCTGACGGCTTTTTGTACAGGATGATAAGGCTTATGGTTGGGACTTTGCTGGATGTGGGCAGGGGTTACCTGCCGGCTGGGACGGTAAGGGATGCTCTGAAGGCGGCAGAGTCACGAAACGGGTTTAGGGTTGGAAAATGCGCTCCAGGCAAAGGATTGTGCCTGGAAAAAGTGTGTTTCCCTTGACCGGGCAAACCCGCAAAGTTAGAATGAATGTTGCTTACATGGCGGCATAAGGAGGTTGTGACAGTGGGCGTAACTTATATGGCCAAACCAGGAGAGGTACCACGAAAGTGGTGGATCATTGATGCAAAAGGTAAACCGTTGGGTAGGGTAGCGTCTTTGGCCGCCACATTACTGCGCGGAAAACACAAACCTACGTTTACCCCCTCTGTAGATATGGGGGACAGCGTAATTATAATAAACGCGAACGAGGTAGCTCTCACGGGTAAAAAGCGCGATCAGAAAGTGTTTTTTACCCATTCCGGCTATCCCGGTGGTGACAGGTACATTCCCTATAGGATAATGATGAAAAAGCGTCCGGAACGAGTTGTAGAAGTTGCAGTTAGAGGCATGCTTCCCAAGAACCGCTTGGGAAGGCGTATTGGCAAGCGCCTTTTCGTGTACAGGGGTGCCAATCACCCTCACGAGGCACAAAAACCTGAGTTTTGGCAGGGAGGGAACTGAGGTGGAGCAAATATTTGCGACAGGACGGCGGAAACATGCAGTGGCCAGGGTAAGGCTCTTGCCGGGTACAGGCAGATTTGTTGTGAATGGCAAAGAACTTACAGAATACTTTGCCAACAAGGTGCTTGAGGCCCATGCAGTCTCCCCTTTGCGCATAACTGATACCGAAGGAAGATTCGATATATACGTTACAGCAAAGGGAGGTGGCCTCAGCGGCCAGGCAGGGGCAACCAGGCACGGTGTTGCCAGGGCTCTTCTGCAGGTAGATGGCAGCTACAGGGGCGTCCTCAAGAAGGCAGGCTACTTAACACGTGATCCCCGTATGAAAGAACGCAAGAAATATGGCCTTAAGAAGGCGAGGAAGGCTTCGCAATTCTCAAAACGTTAAGAATATACGGCGCGGGCTTAGGTATATTTTGTGTTCTATGACGTATATAAGATTACGTGTAGGATTTTGTTTTGAGGGGAATTATGGGGATGAGAAGAGCTCGGCGAAGAAGGGGCAGGCGAAAAGGCCGGCCCCTTTTTGTGGTAACCCTTAGAAGTGTGCTGGGAGTGCTGGCAGCTTCGTTGCTGATCAGTATCATAGTCTCCAAAGGTGTAATCCCGGTTACTGCCGTTGGGCCTTTGAAAGGCTATGCAATCTTCATAGATCCTGGGCACGGAGGGATTGATCCGGGAGCCTGCGGGATTACGTACACAGAAAAAGACATTGTATTAAAAGTAGCTTTGCTCCTGGGGGCCCGGTTTGAACAAAGCGGTGCTAAAGTTGTTTACACGCGTACAGGAGATTGTGATCTTGAGTCTTCTGACGTGAGCGATGTTGAGGCCAGAATAGGGCTTATGAAAGAATCAAAGGCAACAATTGCTCTGTCTATCCACTGTAATGCCTTTACCGACTCATACGAAACAGGAGCTCAGGTATTCTATAATGCCACAAAACATCCAGGCTCGAAGAAACTGGCTCAGTTGATCCAGGATGAACTGGTAAGGTCTACCGGCACTGAGCGCGAGATTTCTGCAAGGCTGGACCACTTCATACTCAACCACGCTGAGATCCCTGCTGTCACCGTAGAGCTGGGATTCTTATCCAACCCCGGCGAGGAAAACCTTTTGGGCTCAGCCAAATACCAGCAGGAGCTTGCCTCGTGTATATATGAAGCGGTTCTTGCTTTTCTTGCGTCAGAATGACAACCCTCTTCCATTGTTCATATGGCACTCTGCAATTCTACTTATACCCCGGTTTTCGAGCAACGTTTTCGTGCAAGTTTGTTGGCTGAAAAGAAGGAATTCCCTGATTTATGCAAGAATGAATAAGGGTAGTAGGATTACTGACTCTTGTTGCCAATTCAAAACACAACATTTACCGCAAGATCTGTTTGTTATTGGTTGGTTAATTCTTGGCTCAGAACGGCTTACTGAATAGTAGGGAGGTTAGGGAATGGCAGAGGCGCGTAGCAAGACAAGGGTTCTTTTGTGGGGTTTGGGGGCTATGGGGAGCGGTATGGCTTCTATGCTTCTTGAAAATCCGGACATTGAGATTGTGGCTGCTGTGGCCAGGAGGCCTTCCAGGGCAGGGAAGGACCTGGGAGAGATCATCGGAAAAGCAACTACCGGAGTCAAAGTAACGTCAGATCTCGGCCAAGCGTTCCGGTCAAGGCCAGACATAGTGCTTTTGAGTACTGCTTCGTTTGTAGAGCAAGTGTTTCCCGAAATCGAAGTTGCACTGGAGCACGACGCCAACGTCATAACCATTGCCGAAGAAATGGCCTTTCCCTGGGCTGCTTCCGAGGAACTGTCCGGCAGGATTGACCATATGGCAAAGCAACGAGGGAAAACCGTGCTGGGGACCGGCATAAACCCCGGGTTTGTGCTGGACACTTTGATAATAGCCCTCACGGGCATATGCATGGATGTGCAGCATATTCACGGTAAGCGGGTGAATAACCTGGCTCCCTTCGGCCGTACGGTAATGCAAACCCAGGGAGTGGGCACAACTCCGGAAGAGTTTGAGCAGGGGCTTGCTTCAGGCGAAATCGTCGGGCATGTTGGGTTCAAGCAGTCGTTGATGCTAATTGGCAAAGCGTTGGGCTGGGAAATTGATGAAATCGTTGAAGAAAAGCAGCCTATCATTACCAGTGTGGAAAGACGAACCGCTTACACCACGGTCGCTCCAGGAAATGTAGCCGGTTGCCGCCATACGGCAAGGGCGTATTCCAGGGGCAAAGAACTAATATTTCTTGAGCATCCTCAACAGGTTTGCCCTGAAGCAGAAGGCGGCAAGACAGGGGACTACATCACAATCAGGGGAACTCCGCCTGTGAACCTGGCTATCGAACCTGAAATTCCGGGAGGGATTGGGACAATGGCCATAGCTGTGAATATGATTCCCCTTGTGTTGAACGGGCCTCCGGGGCTTGTAACCATGGCTGATTTGCCGATTCCCCGGGCGATGAACACCCTTGTTGCCCGGGCTACAAGGGATTGAGGCGCTTCTTCCCGCGACAGGCAAATCGGTGTGCAAGCAATGGGACAATATTGCCGGTAGAAGAGCCCGCAAGGGCCTTCAGGTATCAATACAATGAGGTGGTAACTTTGTCAGAAGCATGCAAACAAGGCGAATGGGTTGAAATTCACTATGTCGTGTTAAAACCTGAAGAACGTTCCCATGATGTTCCTGATGATACCAAGAAGGTTCCGCTAGAGTGCTGGATTAAAGGCTGGGCCCTGAGTTCCGGAACAACCGGAGGCCAGATTGAAATCAGGACTCCTGCTAACCGTATTGTCAAAGGCACGCTAACCAGAGTTAACCCTGGCTATGCTCATACATTCGGGCCTGGGGTCCCGGAACTCTCATCTGTTGGGCGGGAACTGAAAGCCATGTTGAAGGAGGGGAACTAAAGTGTCCCGCGACCTATCTTACAATGCAGTAATGGCTCGTCGTGGCGAGATCATGAAAAAAGCCCTGGGAATTGAATACGACGAGTTCATCCAGTCGGAAATTGCTTTTGACTACGAAGGCATGATGGAAAAAGCCGGGTATTCCTTGGATAAGGTAAGGCAGATCCAACAGCAGACGGGAGTTGGGAACACTCCCCTTTTGGAGCTTAAGAACATAACCCGGCTGGTAAGGAAAACATCGAAAAAGGGTTACGGAGCCAGCATTCTGGTCAAAGATGAAGCTGCCAACCCTTCAGGAAGTTTCAAAGACAGAAGGGCCAGTGTTTCCGTTTACCATGCAAAGAAACTCGGCTATCCGGGCGTGCTCGCAGCTACAAGCGGGAACTATGGAGCGGCGGTAGCTTCCCAGGCAAACATGATGAACCTGGGATGTATTATTGTTCAAGAAGTGTTTGACTCCCGTCATCTTGGCCAGCCTGAGATAATAGAAAAATCCAGGAAATGTGAAGCTTACGGCGCTGAGGTTGTACAGCTTACGGTTGGCCCTGAACTCTTTTACTCAGCTCTTATCATGCTTGAAGAGACCGGGTATTTCAATGCATCTTTATACAGCCCCTTTGGTATTTCGGGGGTGGAAACCCTTGGGTATGAGCTGGTTGAACAAGTGAGAGCAAGATATGGAAAAGACCCTGCGTACATTGTGGTGACCCATGCAGGTGGCGGAAACGTAACCGGCACTGCCAGAGGGGCGCTTAAAGCAGGTGCTGTCAATTCCAATATAATCGGTGCAAGTGTCGATCTTTCAGGGCTTCACATGGCTTCTGACATTGATTTTAACAAGAAGTCGTTTACTACGGGGCATACAGGCTTTGGAGTGCCCTTTGCCACCTGGCCCGACAGGACCGACGTTCCCAAGAATGCGGCAAGGCCCTTGAGGTATTTGGACAGGTATGTAACGGTTACCCAGGGTGAAGTTTTCTATGTCACCGAAGCCCTGGCACATGTGGAAGGCCTGGAAAGAGGGCCTGCAGGAAATACATCGCTTGCTGCTGCTATACCTCTTGCAAGACAGCTCCCTGAAGACGAAATTGTGGTGGTTCAGGAAACCGAATATACAGGAGCCGGGAAGCATCCGCAGGCTCAGCTGGATTTTGCCAGAAGGAACGGGGTCAAAGTCATACGGGGTGAGCCAAAGCAAAACGTTCCGGGAAAGGTTATAGCAATTCCAGAGAACTTCTCCCAACTTGATATCACCGAAATGGATCTTGAAAGAATGAGGAGATCCTATATTCGAAATGCCGTGACAAGGAACAACGTCACTGAAGTTACACAGGAAGAGCTGGGGTTTCTGGCTGAAGATGCAAAGGCAAGCCCGGCATTTGTGGCTTCGGTTCTTGAAGGCCTGGGGGTGAAGGTTTAATGCAGAGGGCTTGTGATTTTGAGGAAAGGCGAAAGCATTTGGCAGGACTATCTGACCAGGAGCTCAAAGACAGGTTCTGGGAGCTTGCACAAGAGATAGTCAAGCCCCTTTACGAACTTGCATACACACACACTTCACCTTCCATCGAAAGGTCAGTGCTTTTGCGCATGGGGTTTTCGAGCCTGGAAGCTCAATCTATCGTATCATCCGCTGAAAAGAGAGGGTTGCTTGGCAAAGGAGCCGGCAATATTGTGCTCACATACGCCAGGGCCAAAGATATTGATTATGTCCCGGCAGGCCGGGAACTCGCCTCAGGAGGCGGATGGGATGAAATCACCGGCGTGTTTGGAGGTGAACGGAGTTCATGAAACAAGACCGGGCATGCAGGGACAGGGGCAGCGGTACACCTGGCAATAACAGGTATGTGTTAAGCCCTGACAAGAAACTTGACGTAGGCCGGATTCTTGAGGGCCTTGAGAACTACCGCCCCAGGCGTTTTGGATGGACATGGCGGGAAAAAGGGCCGAGCAGGGAACTGGGGCCGTTTAGGTACTTGGAAACGTCTGCGCCGCTTAAACAGTCTATGCCTTTGCCTGCAGCCAAGTACTTTGAAAGCATAGACCCGCAACCTGACTGTGTGGTTACCACAGAAATTGCCTCGGGCCGGTTTGAAGATGACTTAAGGCGAATGCGCATGGCGGCATGGCATGGCGCTGATCATATCATGGTAATACGTACTACAGGCCAGAGCCACATTGACGGGCTGCTTGAAGGAACCCCGGAAGGCGTTGGCGGAATTCCCATTACCCGGAAGCAAGTAAGGGCGACGAGGAAAGCTCTTGATCTTATTGAAGATGAGGTTGGCAGGCCCATCAACTTTCACTCATATGTATCGGGCGTGGCAGGCCCTGAAATAGCTGTGATGTTTGCAGAAGAGGGGGTTAACGGCGCCCACCAGGATCCCCAGTACAATGTACTTTACAGGAACGTCAATATGCAGAGATCTTTTGTGGATGCGGCTGTTGCCAAGAGAATTATGGCGTCGTTCGGCATACTGCAGATAGACGGAGCTCATAATGCCAATGCCACTGCCAGGCAGGCATGGAAGGTCATGCCTGAACTTCTGGTGCAGCACGCAATAAACTCGGCTTTTTCCGAGATGATAGGCATGGATAAAGAAAGCATTGCCCTGTCGTCTGTGCCTCCTACGGCACCGCCGGCTCCTGCGCTTTCATATGACCTCCCGTACGCCGTGTGCTTGAGGTGGCTTTTTTCAGACTATAAGATAAGGGCGCAGCAGAACACCAGGTATATCGAGTCTGATACAAGGGAAGCTACGGTAACCCACGTTCTTAACCTGCTGGTGTCAAGGCTTACGTCTGCTGATGTGCAGAGCACTATTACTCCTGATGAGGGCCGTAATGTGCCATGGCATTACAACAATGTGGCTGCGGTTGAAACTGCCAAACAGGCCCTTTTGGGAATGGACGGCTTGCAAGACATGGTTGAAATCAAGAAGGAAGGCTCCCTTCCTGAAAAGGTTAGGGAACTTGCAGAGAGGGCAGTGCTTTTCCTTGAGGAGATTAAGCAAGAAGGGTATTTTGACGCTGTAGGCCAGGGCTTCTTTGTTGATTCGGGCCAGTACCCTGAAAGAAACGGCGATGGCATTGCAAGAGATCCAAACGGTGGAATAGCAGCAGGGAGCATAGTTAAGAGAGATGAAGATTACCTCGCTCCTGTATGCGATCACTTCGGGTACAACAAGTTGCCCGAAGGGACTTCACGGCCTTGTGAAATGGTGCAAGGTTGTACTTTCTGCCGCAGGGACAAAATCGCCTACATCGATGAGCTGGATCCTGAAGACAACGTAGGCAAGAGGCTGGAGGCCTTCAGCCACGAGTCCGGCCCCGGTTCAATCCGGCCCGAAGTAGAGTGGGCAGGCGACGGTTATGTTACATTGACTGTTTTCATTCCTGAAGCGGAGGAAATTGCAGAATATGCCTCTTTGGAGATTGCCGCCAGGATGGGGTTGCAAGAACCTGAGGTCATCCACAAGCGGGTTATCCACCCTTCAGAAGGGACTTTGGTTGAGTTGAAAGGAGTAGTGCCTTTTTCCGTGAACCGGTCCACCCTCAAGATTCCAAAGAAGCCTAAAGTGCTGTCTGAAGATGAGATCAGGCGTGAAGTATCTGAATATCCAATGAAAGTTGTTTGCGGCACTGTGGGCGAAGACGAGCATTCAGTCGGAATGAGGGAGATTATCGACATCAAACACGGGGGCATTGAAGGTTTTGGCATTAAGGCGGTGTACCTTGGAACGTCTGTTCCCGTGGAGAAAATGATAGATGCAGCCATTGAAGAAGATGCCGATGCAATTTTGGTATCCACTATTATCAGCCACGCAGACATACATAGAAAAAACATGGAGAGGCTTGCACAGCTTTGCATGGAAAAAGGCGTAAGGGACAGGTTCATACTGGTTGGCGGAGGCACTCAGGTTACAAACAACCTGGCCCTTGAAGCAGGTTTAGATGCAGGATTTGGCAGGGGCACGAAAGGGCTTCATGTAGCTTCGTTCTTGGTAGAGAAGCGCAAAGCCCTTTGGGCTCAGGGAAAAGGAAGAAAGCAGGGCTTTCATGAGAATTGACGTGCTTGTAGCCGAGATAGGCAGCACTACCACGGTGGTAAATGCCATTGGCCTTGGGGGCAGCCAGGGCAGCCTGCGTTTGCTGGGGCAAGGCATGAGTTGCACCTTGGAAGATCCGGGTGACGTGACAGTTGCTCTTAAATCTGCCATAGGCGATTTAGCTTTGAACCTTGGAGCAAGAGATCTTGAATGGACTTGGATGATGGCAGCTTCAAGCGCAGCCGGCGGGCTATCTATGAGTGTCCACGGGCTTGTTTACGATATGACTGTAAGGGCTGCAAGAGAGGCTGCTTTAGGTGCAGGAGCCGTGATCAAAATGGTTACTGCAGGCGAGATGACACAATCAGACATAGAAGAACTCAAACGGGTAAGCCCTAAGATTATACTGCTGGCAGGAGGAGTGGATTACGGGGAGAAGCATACCGCCATCTGGAATGCAGATATGATCGCCCGCTGTAACCTGGCATGCCCGGTGATTTATGCAGGTAACATTGCAGCACGGAACCGGATAGGAGAGATCTTCAAAAAGGCCGGAATCACGGCATATTTTGTTGACAATGTATATCCAAGGGTAGATGAACTTGTTGTTGAACCTGCCCGTGAAGTCATCCAGAAGGTTTTTGAAGAGCACATAGTAACCGCTCCCGGAATGGATAAGATCAGAACCATGGTAAACGGCCCGGTAATGCCTACACCCGGTGCTGTAATGGAGGCGTGCAAACTCTTGTGGCCTGTTCTGGGCGATCTATGCGCTGTTGACGTTGGAGGGGCTACTGTGGACGTTCATTCAGTAGCAGAAGGCAGCCCTGAAATCCAGGCTATCCTGGAAGCTCCCGAGCCTCTGGCAAAGAGGACGGTTGAGGGTGATCTGGGAATTCACGTCAATGCCAGGAATATTGCCATGCTGGCCAAGCACAGGATCAACCTTGACCTGGGGTTTGATCCCGGGCCGGTGCTTGCAAACCTCAAGGTAATACCTGAAAAAGAAGAACAGGCAAGGCTTGTGTCTTACCTTAGAGGCATAGCATGTGACACAGCGTTTAAGAGGCATGCGGGCATCATAAAACATTTGTATGGGCCTCAGGGCAGGATGACTGTAGCTTCCGGCAAGGATCTTTCCAGTGTGAAATTTATTATCGGAACCGGAGGGCCTCTTACACGTTTGCCCGGAGGCCTGCAGGTGCTTTCCCAGCTCACAGGCAAGGGGTACGCCAGGGAACTGTATCCCAGGGCAGCCCAAGTTGTTCTGGACAGTCAATATATCATGGCTACGTGTGGAGTGCTTTCCAGACAATTCCCGGAGCAGGCCCGAACATTACTTCTACGAAGTCTGGGGTTGGAAACATGAGTTATCCGCTTCTTACAATAGATAAAGCTAAAATCAAACACAATACCCGAATACTTTCGAATATGCTGTTGCAACAAGGCATGCGTCTTGTAGGCGTGGCCAAAGGCACTTGCGCCAACTTGTCCGTAGTACAAGCTATGGTTTCCGGCGGCGCCTCGGCAATTGGCGATTCGAGGATTGACAATCTAAAGAGGATACGTGAGTGGGGTTACAAAGGTGAGACAATACTCCTCAGGGCGCCGGGGCATTCTCAGTGCGACGAAGCTGTGCTCTGCGCAGATACCAGCCTCAATTCTGAAATAACCACTGTGAAACTCCTGGGGGAAGCTGCAAGTAAAACCGGCAAAATGCACAAAGTAATCCTGATGATTGACCTTGGAGACCTTAGGGAAGGTGTCATGATGGAACAAGCCCCTAACATTGCCCTTGAGATGGACCGGACAACAGGTGTTCATTTGGCAGGCATAGGGGCGAACCTGGCGTGTTATGGCGGAGTAATTCCTACATCCGAAAAGATGGGTTTGCTCCTTCAAGTGAAAAATGAAGTGGAGCAGCGCATAGGAAGGCCCCTTGAGCGGGTATCAGGGGGAACGTCAGCTAATATCAAATTGGTTATAGACGGGCAAATGCCTTCGGGTATTACAGAACTCAGGATTGGCGAGGGAATTTTGCTTGGCACTGAGGCTATAATGAGAGAGGCGATACCGGGCTGTTTCAACGATGCTTTCATGTTAAGGGCCGAGGTAATCGAAGTGCAGAGAAAACCGTCTAAGCCCATTGGAGAAGTTGGGCAGGATGCGTTTGGAAATGTGCCTGTGTTTGAAGACAGGGGAATCAGACGGAGGGCTATTGTATCCATGGGGCAGCAGGACATTGATCCTTCAGCGCTTATCCCTCGTAGCAAAGGGGTTGAGATCTTGGGCGCTTCGTCAGATCATCTTATTTGTGACGTGGAAGATGCCGGTTGCTCTGTAGGCGTAGGCAGTATTCTTGAGTTCGCGTTGTCTTACAGTGCTCTGTTAAAAGCTAGTACGTCTCCTTTTGTGGCTAAGGAGGTTTTGAAAAATGCCAGATAGTGTAGTTCTGGCGGGGCTGGCACCACATCCGCCTATTATTATTCCGGAAGTAGGGCGGGGTGAGGAAAGTGAAGCAACCAGCACCATAGGTGCCATGGACCAACTGGGAAAAGCTTTTTCCGGTATGGAAATTCATACGCTAGTGATAATTACGCCTCACGGGCCTGTATTTTCAGACGCAGTATCAATGCCGGCGCTCCCGTCTCTTGAAGGTGATTTTGGGCAGTTCGGCGCCGGGATGGTAGGCGCAAAACTGAATAACGATCTGGATCTCGTTAATGCCATAGTGGAACACAGCCGCAATACCCGGGTACAGGTTGTGCCCCTTAACAAGCGGGGCTATGCCCGCTACGGGATTAGGCCACGATTGGATCACGGTGTGCTTGTTCCCCTTTATTACCTGCGGAAACACGGCTTTGACGCACAGATTGCAGTCGTAAACATAGGATTTTTGCCTTATTCTGATCTTTACCTTTTTGGGAAGGCAATTGCTGAAGCCGCTTCCGGCATGGGGCGCAAGATAGGAGTGCTTGCTTCAGGAGATCTCTCCCACAGGCTGCAGCCCGGTGCCCCGGCAGGATACAACAAGCAGGGCAAGGTGTTTGATGAGCTTCTGGTTGATAAACTCAAGTCGTTTTCCGTTGAAGAGATTCTATGTATGCCTGAACCCTTGATTGCAGATGCAGGAGAGTGTGGCCTAAGGCCAATATCAATCATGCTTGGGGCGCTTGATGACGCCCGGATGGAACCTCAGGTTCTGTCTTACGAGGGCCCGTTCGGCGTAGGCTATTGTGTGGCCCTCTTCAGGCCTGTGGGCAAGGGCACATCGCGCGTCCCGGATATCACACGGCAAAGGCAGGCCGCAATCTCCCGGATACGGCAAGAAGAGAGTTTTCCTGTTTCACTGGCACGCGCCGCAGTTGAGCATTACGTGAAAGCGGGCAAACTGCCTGCAGTGGAACGTGATATTCCAGCGGAGTTCACCCAAAAAGCGGGAGTATTTGTCTCAATACACAAAGAAGGCAACCTCAGAGGTTGTATAGGAACTACAGAGCCTACCACCGGGAGCGTTGTAGACGAAATAATGCAAAACGCTGTAAGCGCCGCAACGGGCGATCCCCGGTTTTCACCTGTTACTTCAGGCGAACTTGACACGTTAGATTACTCAGTGGACATTTTGTCGAGCCCTGTAGCTGTAAAGAGCGTATCAGAGCTTGACCCAAAGAAATACGGAGTCGTATGTGTTAAGGGCAACAGGAAAGGCTTGTTATTGCCCGATTTGCCAGGTGTTGGCACAGTGGAAGAACAGCTTTCAATTGTCAAGAAGAAGGCGGGTATCAGCCCTTTTGATACTCAGGTGAAGATTTACCGGTTTACTGTGGAGCGATATCATTGACGGCCGGGGTAACAAGGAGGCTTGGAGTTTGAAAGAGGCGCTTTGGTGGAAGTCCCTTGGCCATGGCAAGGTGAAGTGCGAACTATGCCCGAATGCGTGTGTAATCCTGCCTGGTAAACAAGGGGTTTGCCAGGTCAGGGAGAACCGCGAAGGGCGGCTGTATTCTGTAAATTATGGCCAGGTTGCTTCAATAGGGCTGGATCCTATAGAGAAGAAGCCATTGTTTCACTTTCATCCGGGTGCACTTGTGCTTTCTCTGGGGACTTACGGCTGCAACCTCATGTGCACGTTTTGCCAGAACTGGCAGATTTCTCAGATGAGGCCTTCTTGCACGGTGTTGACTCCCAGGCAGGCAGTGGACATGTGCCTTTCCCAGAAGAGGCGGCACCCTGGTATTATAGGTATGGCTTATACCTATAATGAGCCGACCGTATGGTATGAATTCGTCAAAGAGTGCGCTAAAGAAGCCGGAACTGAGGGGTTTGCAAACGTGCTGGTCACCAACGGCTACATAGCAGAAGAAGCGTTGGGTGAGTTACTGCCGTTGATCGATGCCATGAACATTGATGTAAAAGCCTGGGACGAGGGATTTTACCGCCGCATTGCCCGGGGGAAGCTGGATCCTGTGCTGAAAACGGTTAAGCAAGCTTTTGATTCCGGAACATGGATCGAGATAACCTACCTGGTAGTGCCCGGGGAAAATGACAAAGATGAAGACATAGAAGGGCTTGCAAAATGGCTTAGCAACATTGATCCAGGCATTCCGCTGCATCTGTCGCGCTACTTTCCTGCATACAAGCATGACAAACCTCCTACGCCCCTTGCTTCGCTGGAAAGGCTTCGCGCGGTGGCCGGGGAGAAACTTGAGTACGTATATGTCGGAAATGCCTGGAAAAAAGGGTACGCAGATACTCTGTGCCCTCAATGTAGGGAACCGCTCCTGGAAAGAGGGGCGTTGGAACTGGAGAGGGTTAACCTTTGCCAGGGGGCTTGCCCCAGGTGTTCGAGGAAATCAGACATTGTGGGCACAGTGTGGATGTAAGAACATAAACCAACAAAGAGAAAACAGGAGGGAACCAATTGGCACAAAGGAAAGTTATTATTATGGGAGCCGCAGGAAGGGATTTTCACAATTTCAATACAGTGTACAGAGACAATCCTGATGTCGAAGTAGTATGTTTTACTGCCACTCAGATTCCGGACATTGAAGGGCGGACCTATCCTCCGAAACTTGCAGGAAAACTGTATCCTAACGGGATTCCTATTTATGCAGAAGAAGAACTTCCTGAACTTATCGAGAAACATGGCGTAGACGATGTAGTGTTTTCCTACAGCGATATTTCCCACGTGGATTTGATGCACAAAGCATCCAAGGTTTTGGCCAAGGGTGCCAACTTCAAGCTGCTTAGTTTCAAATCCACCGCTATCAAGTCAAACAAGCCCGTTATTTCAGTCTGTGCAGTAAGGACAGGAGTGGGAAAGAGCCAGACTACAAGGAGAGTTTCGGAGATTCTTGAAGCAGCCGGCAAGAAAACTGCAGTAATCCGTCACCCCATGCCCTATGGAAACCTTGAAGATCAGATCTGGCAAAGGTTCGCCACTTATGAAGATCTCGATACACACAAGTGCACTATCGAGGAAAGAGAAGAGTATGAACCCCATATCGACAAGGGGATTGTGGTTTTTGCAGGAGTAGATTACGCAGAGATTTTGAAGCGGGCCGAAGAAGAAGCTGATGTCATACTCTGGGACGGTGGAAATAACGACGTACCTTTTTATGAAACCGATTGCCACATCGTACTTGTGGATCCTCATAGGGCAGGCCACGAAATGATGTATCACCCAGGTGAAGCAAACCTTAGAATGGCGGATATTGTGCTTATCAACAAGATCGACACAGCCGATCCCAAGGATGTTGATCAGTTGCGCAACACAATAAGGGACGTCTGCCCCAAGGCCGTAATCGTTGAAGCTGCTTCTCCGCTCATACTTGAAGATCCACAGAAGATTACAGGTAAGAAAGTGCTGGTCATTGAA